>JADLAJ010000381.1 GCA_020848255.1 Chitinophagales bacterium | reverse complement strand
GCACTGCCAACTACACGCACTACATGGCACAGTCGGGTTTAATTTTTTATGGAATTGACCCTTCAGATACCATGCTGGATATTGCACACACGAAAGAAATTGGCGGTACATTCATCAAAGCTACAGCGGATTCAATTCCGTTTGAAGATGCTTTCTTTGACGGTGCCAGTGCCATGCTGACATTACACCACTGGCCGGATAAACTAAAAGGCATACAGGAGGTTAACAGGGTACTCAAACCCGGGAGCAAAATTGTGTTCTTTAGTTTTACGGAAGCACAAATGGAGGGTTATTGGTTGGCGCATTACTTTCCGGAAATGGTAAAACGTTCCGGCGAACTGATACCAACGGAAAGCGAGATGTTCAGCTTGCTTAAAGAGGCTGGATTCACTTCCATAGAAACGGAAAAATATTTTGTTCAACCTGATTTACAGGATCATTTTCTGTATGCGCATAAATACAGACCTGAACAATACCTGGATCCTGAAGTACGCAAAGGCACATCGGGTTTTGTATTATGCTGTACGCCGGAAGAAACAAAACGGGGTTTAAAAGAACTGGAGAATGATATAAGCTCCGGTCATATACAAGACATCATTCGAAAGTATGAGAATGAAAACGGGGATTATCTTTTTTATCATGCTGTGAAATAAACAAATGTACCTGCATACCATAAAATGGAACTACTGAATTTCATTTTTAAGCAAATCACTGTTAAACATTGTGGAAATATGTGAATAATGTAATCTCTTTACAATATTATGTAATAGCTTTTAAGTGTTGATTTTTAATCTTTATCAGGTAATAATTCAGTTACCATTCATCCACTTACTATGTCAGATAAAACAACAATCACCGGAACAGAACAGTCAGTATCTCTTCAACCAAACGGAATGTCCGCCATTGCATCAGAAGTTACACCGAATGAAAAACACCATAAAATTGTCCGCAAAAAAATAGGTGTTTGCATGGATCACGCCGGTGCAAGTTTCATAGGTTTTTCCAATAATCCAACAGAAACCACTGCCATTGAATCCTCTTTTACACATGAAGTGAAAGAAGAGGCATTAGGTAAAAGTGAAAACATCATGCATAACAAAGAGCAGCAGCAGCAAAAAGATTTTTATAAGAAAATATGTGCGATACTAAAAGATTATGATGAAGTATTATTATTCGGACCAACGGATGCAAAAGCTGAATTAGCTAATCTTATAAAAGCAGATCATCATTTTGACAAAATAAAAATTGACGTAAAACAGACCGATAAAATGACAGAAAATCAGCAGCATGCTTTTGTTAATCATCATTTTTCCGTCAACTGATTTCATAAATCTTAAAACGTATTACTATGAGAAAAAGAATAGACAAACCAGTTATGCAAATTGGTGAAGGCGACCAGGAAGATAAAAGCAATCTGCCATTTTCTTATCCTGTCAAAGATGATATTTACAACAAAGCTCAAAACGAAGTAAATACAAATCCTGAAAATATTTCTGAAGCGAAAATAAGTAATGAAGATAATACAGAGAGCAGCATCAATGAGTTTAGTGAGGATGACGTTCCGGGCTCGGAATTAGATGATGCACGTGAAATCACAGGCAACGAAGATGAAGAGAATAATTATTACAGTATTGGAGGCGACAGACACGAAGACCTGGAAGAAAACAAAGGAAAATAAAATTTGTCCGCTAACATAATTGCGTGTATTTTAGAGCATTCGTTATGTTCTTAAGTAAAAAAATAAAGCATCTGATTATTATTAGTCTTCTGTTACTGTGCAATACTTTTCTTTCAGCACAAACATCTTCATTTCCATACGTCTTTAAAAATAAGAAAGAAGGCTACAATGTATATCGTATTCCTGCCATCGTTAAAACAAACAGCGGCAAACTGCTTGCCTTTTGTGAAGGCAGAAAGAATTTATTTGACGGTGGTAATATTGACATGGTGATGAAATCATCTGACGATAACGGTGTCACCTGGAGCCAGCTGAAAGTAATCTGGAACGATGGGGAAAACACCTGCGGTAATCCGTCGCCGGTAGTAGATAAGCTAACGGGAAATATTATTTTGCTGGCCACCTTAAATAACGATAAAACATTTGTACTAACATCAAAAGACGAAGGTGAAACCTGGGACACCCCCAGAGATATTACTAAAGAAGTGAAGCCGGAAAACTGGAAATGGTATGCAACTGGTCCGGTGCATGCCATACAACTACAAAATACTCCTTATCAAAACCGGATTATTGTTCCCTGTAATCACAAGGTAAAAGGAACCGGCAAACATACTTCAAATATTATTTATTCAGATGACAAGGGCATTAGCTGGAAAGCCGGTGGCACTGTAGCGGATGACAAAACCGATGAATGCACCGTAGCGGAATTAAGCGACGGCCGTTTATTATTGAACATGCGCAACAACGACAAGTCAACTCCCAACAGAAAAATCAGCTACAGCAATGATGGTGGTTTGTCATGGTCTCCGGTAACATTTGACAGCACATTAATAGAACCTGTTTGTCAGGGTGTATTACTGAGATATTCATTGAATCCCGATATACTTTTATTTGTGAACCCGCATCATAAAAAGCAACGAAAACAACTTACCCTTTTTATCAGCTATGATGAAGGCAAAACCTGGAAATACACATCCATCATACATAAAGGCAAATCAGCCTACAATGATATGGTCGTTTTAGAAAACGGGAATGTTGTTTGTTTGTTTGAATCAGGAAAAGTACTCCCCTATTCAGGTATTGTCTTCAAAACCATACCTTCATCAGTCATTCAAAAAAAATAAACATGATTTGAAATTGATGATATCAGATATTGAGCGCATATTGAACAAAAAAATGCATCTCCTATTTTGTAAAAATCATTCATATTTATACAATTAGAAACATAAAAAAAGCTGAACCTTAGTCCAGCTTTTTTATTGTGATTTATATTTAACTATAACTTGATTATTTTCACTTCGGTTCTTCTGTTATTCTGATGACAATCGCAATCACCTTTAGAATCCTGGGGACAACCTTCAATATTTGAACAATCTTGCAGCAGCTTACTTTCACCGAAACCCACCGCTGTAAATCTGCTCTTATCAATTCCCTTCTTAATTAGATAATTTACGGCACTTTCCGCTCTGCATTGCGATAGTTTCTGGTTATATTCAGCAGTTCCGCGCTGGTCGGTGTGAGATGATAATTCAATTGTCATATTTTTATATTGCTTCATAATATCCACCAGATGATCCAGTTCTTTGGATGCATCATTTCTGATATTGCATTTGTCAAAATCATAATAAATATTACGCAATACAAATGTTTTACCTACCTCCAGCTGTTCCACACATAATTTCAGTTTCACATACAGCGTTTTGTTTCTGTCCAGTCCTTTTGTGGTAATATCTTCAATGTTAGAATAATACCCACCTTTACTTCCAACTACGGTATAGTCTGTATTTGATTTGAGCAGGAAAGTAAATTTGCCCTGAGCATCAGTTATTGCTTTTTCTGTTTTTCCGCTTTCTTTATTCGTTAACTCCACTTCTACACCTGGCATAAGTTTATCTTTATTACCGCATTCAACAGCAATTCCTTCCAAGATAAAACCGGGATCTTCATATAAGAGCTCTTTGAAAATATTTCCTTTCTTTTTGAATTCTTCCTTTGATACACTTGCAGTTGTTGTTTTCACTCCCAACCTGTCTCCGTTTATTCCGTACACATCGGGGGCAACATCAGAGAAAACAACTTTCCCATCTTTAGCGGTACGTTTTGTTTCTAAAATTTTACCGTTTTCATCTGTAAGATTAACTTCCACTTCATCCACCGGCATTCCTGTAAATTTATCTTTTACCGTAACAATAATATCCTTGTTATCTATCTTAGCTTGTTTCGGTTCTTTTTTAACTTCTTTTGTTTTTTCTACTCTGAAAACCAAACCCGCTGATAATGCCAGGTGATTTACATTTATTTTTGTAATCGGATACGGATTCAACGGCTGAGTGTCATCAAAATAAAGAAAAGGAACCAAACTGCCGTTTCTCACAAAGTCTTCCGGTCGCAGATAATTCAGTTTGTAATCTGCATCACCGGTAATGGTACTGTTTTTAACAAAAGAATGTACATAATCGATTCCTGCAGTGACACCCACATTTTTATGAAACCAATAATTAACGTACAAGCCTACTTTTAAACCCGCAGCGTTGATGGCTTTATTATAATCATATTCTAAAATTGATTTTCTCGGTGAAATCAGATTTCCGGATGTTCTTCGTCCTAAAGTATCCACTCCAACCGATAATGAACCCATGCGTAAATGGCTCAACCCTACGCGTACATTCATATCTACATCAATTTTATCACTTGTATATAATTTTGCACTTGGTCCGATTCCAACAAATATTAATTGTTGATTTTTCCTGTTGCTTTCCACTAATTTGGTTGCAACATTATCATTGGCAGTTGAATTAATAAAGTCAGTTAACACAGACGGCGGCAGATATTTGAATTTAGTATTGAAATAATCTACATCCACACCAAATCCGATGTTTTTATGAAAATAGAAATCGAGATTTGTTCCGGCATACCCGCCCCATTTTGACTTCAGAAAATCCTGCTTATCGTTATCTCTTGGTGTTGGAACAACAAATTCGCCGGATAATACGGATACAGAATGTGGTGCTAACTTATTCGGGTAAGATTTAAAATTCGTTGCTGCACCACCTTTCACACGTCCTTGAAATTTGAAATACCTATTTTTCGTAATCACACCGGATGAGTCCTGCGCATAAATTTGGTTCATAAAAAGCATCAGTAAAATGCTTAATAAAACTCTTGATTTTTTCATGATATTCATAGTAGTATATTTTGGTTATTTAAAATTACCTGAAATGTAAACAGACAACCATGATATTTATCATACAGTATAAATGAATGAGTATTCGGGAATTTTAGCATAAAAAAAGGCTGAACAATGTTCAGCCTTTTGAGAGAGAGGTCGGTGGCAGATTCGAACTGCCGTAGAAGCTTTTGCAGAGCTTTGCCTAGCCTCTCGGCCAACCGACCATTTTGTGGACTGCAAAACTACATTTTTTTGGTTAAAAACAAAATTTTAAATGTAGTTTTTGTAAAATTCCTCAATCCTCCATTTCCACCACACTCGCCTCCACTTTATAGCCAAGCGGCGGATTCAACTTTCTGATTTTTACACGGATAGTATCTTCCTTTACCACAAACAGACGAATGTCATCTATTATCTTTCTAGCCAGGCGTTCAATCAGTTTTACCGGTTCCTGCATATTTTTCTGAACAGCCGTATAAATCTGCACATAATTCACGGTGCCGTCTAATTCATCATTTTGTTCAGCCTTTTGCGTATTGGTATGTACCCAAACATCTACTATATACTTTCCGCCAATCTTTTGCTCCTCTTCATACACACCATGACGCGCATAAAATTCCATTCCTTCTAACCCAATCCAAACCTTTTTTTGCATACCTTTGTTTATTATACAAAAATAGAATTTTATGTCCAATAGATATGCTTCTTCTT
>JADLAJ010000380.1 GCA_020848255.1 Chitinophagales bacterium | reverse complement strand
TTAGAATCGTATCTTCTAATTCTTTACCGCTTTTATGATTGGTAATTTTGGTGTAACTCGTTTTTAAGTTGATATTGTTTCTCTTGAACTGCTCTTTCAGGAAGAATTCTTCGTGCAGGTTTTTGCCGGCATTCTCATCGTCATAAAACCATTTTTCAGGATACTTTTTATCGATATCTAATGGCATTAAACCGGAGAAAATAGAGTTCCGCGAGTATTGTGTGGTAGTGGGTAAAATACTGTAGAAATGATCTTCGCTTACTTTTCGGAAATCTTCTTTTAATAAGGTTTCTATTACCCTGAAATGGTCGTAACGCAAATTGTCTACCAACAGAAAAAATGTTGGAATGTCTTTTTGTATGGACGGAATTACTTTGTCTTTGAATAAGGTGTAAGATAATGTCGGAGTACTTTCTTTTCCGGGCTCTTTCAGCCATCTCATATAGTTTTTAGAAATGAATTTGAAGAACTCTTTATTCGCTTCTCCTTTCTGCATATCCAGGATATTTTTCATATCCGGGTTGTCTGCTTTTTCAAGTTCCAGCTCCCAGTAAATTAATTTCTTATACAATTCAGCCCATTCCTGATGAGTATTCACATTATTTACTTCGGTCATGATGTTCTGGAATTCCTGACGATAAGAAGTAGCCGTCTTTTCAGAAACGAGTTTTTTGTTTTCCGTTATTTTTTTAATAGCAAGAAGAATCTGATTCGGTTTTACAGGCTTAATTAAATAATCGGCAATCTGTGATCCAATCGCTTCTTCCATGATATTCTCCTCTTCATTTTTGGTAATCATCACCACCGGAATATCTTTGTTAATAGCTTTTATACGGGAAAGTGTTTCCAGTCCGGAGATTCCCGGCATATGTTCATCCAGAAAAATTAAATCAAAATGTTCTGTTTTGCATTTATCCAGTGCATCGTGTCCGTTGCTCACCGGTTCAACTGAATATCCTTTTTGTTCTAAAAAAATGATTTGAGGCTTTAATAAGTCAATTTCATCGTCAGCCCAAAGGATTTTTATTTCGCTCATATTTTAGTTGTAAGTCGTGAGTAATAGTTCGTAAGTAAGTTCTTTTATGCAATAACTCACTTTAACCGCAAAATACAAATTATATTGTATTAAAAAATGTGAATTTTGATTCTTATTTTTACCCTTAAAACTCAAGACTTATTACTCACGGCTATTTAAATGAACAAACGAAAAATATTTAACGATCCTGTTTATGGTTTTATTTCGATTCCATACGATATTGTATTTGACGTTATAGAACATCCGTATTTTCAGCGTTTGCGCAGAATTCAACAACTGGGATTAAGTTCTCTGGTATACCCCGGTGCTACACATTCCCGTTTTCATCATTCTTTAGGTGCCATGCACCTGATGTACAGAAGCCTGGAGGTTTTAAAGTCAAAAGGACAAGAGATTACGGAAGATGAATCAAAAGCAGCAGTGCTGGCCATTTTGATGCATGATCTGGGGCATGGTCCTTTCTCGCATGCGCTGGAAGGTGTGCTCGTGGAAAATTTACAGCATGAACATATTTCAATGCTTTTAATGAAAAATCTGCAAAAAGAATTTGGGAAGCCAATAGAAATGGCGATTCAGATTTTTACCAATCAGTATCCGAAGAAATTTCTGTATCAGCTGGTGAGCGGGCAACTGGATATGGACAGGCTGGATTATCTGAACCGCGACTCGTTTTACAGCGGCGTGAGCGAAGGAGTGGTAGGTTACGACAGAATCATCAACATGCTGGATGTGCATGATGATAATATTGTGGTGGAAGAAAAAGGAATTTATTCTATCGAGAAATTTATTGTGGCGCGCCGATTAATGTACTGGCAGGTGTATTTGCATAAAACCAGTCTGGTGGCAGATTTGATGCTGAAAAATGCCGTGCTGAGGGCAAAACAAGTGTATAAAGGAAATATAAAACAACTGGAAATTTCAGCAAATCTGAATTTCTTTTTATCAAATACACTTACGGTAAATGATTTTGATGAACATCTCATAAAGTTTGCAGCTTTGGATGATTATGATATTTTTCAGGCATTAAAAGTATGGATGAACAGTGAAGATGTTATCCTGAAAACCTTGTCAACTTCTATTATCAATCGAAAATTATTTAAGATTGAATTCGTGGAAGAGGATAAGGCAGCGGAGAAATACGATGTTTTAAAAAATAAATATTCTGAAGAGGAAATGCGTTTTCTGGTGTTAAAAGGTACAGCGCAAAATAACGCGTACAATCCTTCAAAAGATAATATTTACATCAAGTTTAAGGACGGAAGCATTAAAGAAATTACCGACATTACAGAGCAATGGAACATACGTTCGCTTTCCAATCCGGTGGTAAAACATTATATTGCTTATCCTAAAAGTAAATAGGAATGACAATACACGAAATTGCAGATAAGATAAACGGAGAAGTTGTAGGAAATGCACAGCACACTATTTCTTTTCCAGCTAAAATTGAAGAAGCACAAGCAGGCCACATTACATTTCTGGCAAACAATAAATACCTGGATTACGTAAGCACAACACAAGCTGGCTGTATTGTTATTTCCAGAGAATTGTTTTCCGATAAAATGAGCGGAAATTTTATTCTGGTGAAAGATGCGTATGAAGCATTTACAAAAGTACTTTCGTTGTTTAATGTTGTAGTTACTACTGAAATTTCTGATAAAGCGTTTGTGCATACATCTGCAAAAATTGGAACGAACGTTCATGTGTATCCTTTTGTATACGTAGGCGAAAATGTTAGTATTGGGGATAATTGTATTTTATATCCGAATGTTACGATTAATGCACATTGTATCATTGGTAATAATTGCATTTTGCACTCCGGTGCGGTAATCGGCAGTGATGGTTTCGGATTTGCACCGATTGAAGACGGCACCTTTCATAAAATTCCACAGCTGGGTAATGTTATTATTGAAGACAATTGCGAGATTGGTGCCAATACTTGTGTTGACAGAGCAACAATGGGTTCTACCATCATTAGAAAAGGTGTTAAGTTGGATAATCTGATTCAGGTGGCACATAACGTAGAGATTGGTGAACATACCGTTATTGCAGCCCAAACCGGCATTTCAGGCAGCACTAAAATCGGACATCACAACATGATTGGCGGTCAGGTGGGCTTTGTCGGTCATATCGTTGTGGCTCCATACACCAAAATAAATGCACAAAGTGCGGTTGCTTCACATATTAAGAAAGAAGGTTTAATCCTTTCAGGAACACCGGTGATAGATATTAAACAACATTTTAAATCAACGGTGGTTTATAAGAATTTACCGGAACTGGAAAGAAAAGTAAGAGAACTGGAGGCTGAATTAAACAAGCTAAAAAACACATAATTGCCATAAATTCCTCAGTTTTTAGTTTTATATTTGTTAGGTTTTATTTTTCACAACTAATGCCTATGTCTTGAGTTTACAAAAAACAATCGTCCGTCCGATTCAATTTTCAGGAGTTGGATTGCACACAGGTTTAACAGCAAATGTCACTATTAAACCGGCACCGGAGAATTTTGGAATTCAGTTCTGCAGAACAGACATTAATCCTACTTTATATATTCCTGCAAGAAGCCATAATGTTTCTAACACAGACAGAAGCACTACCATCAAAAAGCATGATGCCGAAGTTATTACAGTAGAACATTTATTATCTGCTTTTTACGCGTTAGGCGTAGATAATGCCCTGGTAGAAATTGATAATAAAGAAGTTCCGATTTTAGACGGTAGTTCTAAGTTTTACCTGGACAGCCTGACGGATGAAAATATTATTGAATTACAGCAATCTAAAAAGAGATATATCATTCATGATGTGATTGAATGGAAAGATGATCAAACAGGAGCGGAGTATATCTTTTTGCCTCATGAAGATTTTTCTGTTACCTGCTTAATCGATTTTCCATCTAAAATGATTAAACATCAGTATGCCGTATTGAACGATATAAAAGAATACGCGGAAGAAATCGGAACGGCAAAAACATTCTGCTTTTTACATGAAATCGAATTTTTGTACAATAAAGGACTGATAAAAGGTGGTAATCTGAATAATGCGCTAGTTTTTTCCGAATCAGCCTTAAGCAAAGAAAAAATTCAATGGCTGGCAAAAACATTCCATCAGTCAGCTAACTCCATTCCGGAAATGGGTATCTTAAATCCATTGTATCAAACTTTTGATAACGAAGCAGCACGTCATAAATTACTGGATGTTATTGGAGATTTAGCTTTAACCCAAACCTACTTCAAGGGTAAATTAATTGCCTATAAGCCAGGACATACTTCCAACAGTAAATTTGCTCAATTTCTGTCGGAGAAATATATTGATGTGATGGCTGAACATTCCTTCTAATTAACGCGGTATTAAAAAATCATACAAAACACTATCTTTGTATAAATACATCCGTTGAATAATTTCATACATCCCGAAGCACAATTAGGAACCAACGTAACGGTAGAACACTTTTCTTCCATTTACGAAGATGTGATTATTGGTGATAATACCTGGATTGGGCCGAATGTGACCATTTTTCCAGGTTCCAGAATCGGGAAGGATTGTAAGATTTTTCCGGGTGCCGTAATTGGTGCCATTCCTCAGGATTTAAAGTTTCACGGAGAAACTTCTCTGGTAGAAATAGGAGACAGGGTAGTGATACGCGAATGTGCAACGGTGAACCGCGGTACAGAGGCCAGCGGAACTACTAAAGTAGGCAATGACACCATGCTGATGGCGTACGTGCATGTGGCACATGATTGCATCATTGGCGAACATTGTATCCTGGCGAATTCGACAAATTTAGCCGGACATGTTACAATTGAAGATTATGCTTATTTCGGAGGGATGAGTGGTGCTCATCAGTTCACTAAAATAGGAAAGCATAGCTTTATTTCGGGTGGCAGTATGATTGGAAAAGACGTACCGCCGTTTTGTCTAGTGATGCGCAATCCTGCGCAATATGCAGGCATTAATTCTGTTGGATTAAAACGACATAATTTTACAGCCGAAGAAATACACATGATACAGGATGCTTACCGCTTTATTTTTGGCAATAAGGGGTTAAATACCTCTCAGGCATTGCAAAAGATTACAGAAGAAATTCCTCCGTCTGCATTGCGTGATTATATACTGAATTTTATAAAAACTTCGGACAGAGGAATTATTAAAGGAATAGATTAAGCGGTTTGATTATACAACTCGAAAATATCAGTAAACGTTATGGTTTTGAATGGATTTTCAAACAAATAAATTATCAGTTTGAACCCAGTCAGCGATACGCTATAGTTGGTCCGAATGGTAGCGGTAAATCAACTTTGCTGAAAGTAATTTCAGGTGGTTTGGTGCCTACATCCGGTAAGCTAACTTGTTCTATTCAACATAAACGCATAACGGATGATATTGAAATGGTTAAAGAAATAGCCTTTGCCGCTCCATATATTTCTTTGATAGAAGATTTTTCCCTGGAAGAGTTATATGATTTTCATGCATCCTTTAAGAAGATGAAATCAGCGAATAAAGAAGAATTCTTTGAGGTTTCACAATTGGGCATACATAAGAAAAAGTATATCAAAAATTTTTCTTCCGGAATGAAGCAGCGGTTAAAATTATCGCTCGCATTTCTGACAGATTCTCAGGTGTTATTGCTGGATGAACCAACCTCTAATTTTGACGCGAAAGCAATTGACTGGTATTTGAATTTGATGGAAAATTATACAAAAGACCGTTTGGTCATTATTGGTTCAAATCAGGAATATGAATATATTTTTTGTGAACAGAGATTATCCATTTCGGATTATAAGTAATTTTTCTTACAGATAATTTTCCTTCTTATTTTCTCTTTTTTGCAGCAGGCAAATTTTTTTTCTTTACAGTTTTGGTTTTTTTAACGGCTTTATCTGAAGAAAAAGATGTTTTAGTTTCTTTTGGTTGCCCGGAATGTAATAAAGCTAATTTGCCAAGTGAGCCTTCAATCGGTAATTCAAATTCTTTAGCATCCATGAGCTGTATTTTTAATGTTTATATGTTTCTGTCGTAAAATCAGGTTGAAAATATATAATCACTCAAATAAGAACACCTGCAATTTAGTATTCGGCAATTTTGGATGAGAATTCGTCATAAATACGCAAAAGACATCAAAGCTCTACACTAATGCAGCTAGTTGACCGATGGCGGTAAATTACAGAAACATAATGTTAAGACGTTAGGTGAATGTGGATTAAATATTGCCTATTTTTTAACATAGAAACGCATTTTTTTGATAAATAAAATTCACCTTTGCGCTGACTAATTATGGCATACGAAAAACCTGTTCTAAAAATATCTTTTTGCTTCAATCCTTTGAAAATGAAGGATTTATTATCTGCATTTGAAATGCTGAAGATTATAAAAACAAAGGCTGAGACAAAATATTCTTACGAAAAACTGAATTCCGAAGCTCTGCAGCTATACAGAAGAACATTTCCTGTAGGTGTAAATGTGGCATTGGACAACTTTACGTTTGAAAGTCTGAAATTCCAGGCATCCGAACATTCTAAATTTTTTAAAAAACAAAAATCAGGAGCATCTATCGAACAATATCTGTCCAAAGCGATGAACCGAGATTTGCAGAAATATTTTCAGGAATTAGCAAAAGTGCAGGATAGCATTGCCATCTTTCACAAGACCTTGAATCCGAAAACCAATAATCTGCTGACGGCACCCTGCAAGTTCTCAGAAGCGGTTCCTAAAATATGGTTTGAAGTAGTAAAACTCATTGATGGCAGCCTTTCCATGATGTGCTGGGTGAATATAGAGGATAAGGAAGTGGAGTTGTCTCATTTTAATCGCAATAATTTCCTGC
>JADLAJ010000379.1 GCA_020848255.1 Chitinophagales bacterium | reverse complement strand
CGGTCACTGCATCAATATCGAGTACTTCTCCGGCAAAATATAAATTGGGAATTATTTTACTTTCCATTGTTTTAAAATCCACTTCTTTTAAAGACACACCACCTGCCGTTACAAATTCATCTTTGTTAGTGTTTTTTGAGAATACTTTTAAGCGGCTTTTGGTAAGCGTATGAGCCATGTTTTGTATATCTTGTTTTGAAAAGTCTGCAACCAGTTTTTGTGGGGAGATGCCGTTTACATTTAACACACTTAACCAGAAACGATTGGGGATATCAAAAGGAGAGAAGTTGTTGGCCTGTTTTTTTGCCTGTGCTTCTTTTTCTGTTTTTAATTTTTGTACTGCTTCATCCGTTGACATATCTATCCAGTTTATATCCAGATTAAACTGATATTTTTTATCATGCAGTAAGCGCGCTGCAAATGCGGATAGCTTTAAAATGGCCGGACCGCTTAAACCGGTGTGCGTAATTAAAACAGGTCCTTCTGTCATAATTTTATTAGCTTGTCCCGAACTGATTTCAGGATTTATTGATATTTGCACGTTGTTCAATGAAATTCCCTCCAGTCCTTTAATCAATTCTTCTTTTATGTTGAATGTAAATAAAGACGGTACCGGTTCAATGATTTCATGACCGGTATTTTTAAGTAAGTGCCAGATGGTGTTATTACTGCCGGAAGCTATTAATAAATAATCGGCACTTATTTTTATATCATTATAATAAACGCTAAAGTTTTCTCCCGTTTCAAAACGCATCACCTTTGCCTGTTTTATAATCTGAATGTTCAGCAGTTTGGTTTGTTCTGTCAGGCAATCAATAATTGATTGCGAACGGTTGCTCATCGGAAACATTCTGCCGTCATCTTCTGTCTTTAATTCCACACCTCTGTTTTCAAACCAGTCGACCGTATGTTCGCAATTAAAACGGTATAACGGGCTTAGTAATTCTTTAGAACCGCGCGGATAAAATTTCACTAATTCTTTTACATCAAAACAGGCATGCGTTACATTGCACCTTCCGCCACCGGAAATCTTTACTTTTCCTAATACTTCCAACCCTTGTTCCAGTATGGTGACCGATAAATCTGGATTGTATTCAGCAGCTGTAATAGCCGCAAAAAAACCTGCGGCACCACCGCCAATCACGACCAATGTTCTTTTAGGATGCATTTGTTGCGAAGATAAATATTTCTGCTATAATCAAACTGTTTAAATATTGATGCCGGCTTTTATAACAGCAAGCTGGTTTTATAAAGCTAAACAAATATAAAAGAGATGGAAATTGAACATCATATTTATAATGGTTGGTGTCTTCTAAAAGCATTTAGTACGTTTACGACCACAGTAACTAACAGGTAATTTACTGCAAAAGGCAAGACAAAGTGCTTGCTTATTGTATATTATGCTTATTTTCGATTGTTTTAAATACCAACTGATTGAAAATATCCTGATGAGTGAACTGACAAAAATAATGCTGCGTATTATACCGTTTCTGGTTGTCATTATAGTCATCAGTGTAAAAGTGCGCAAAGGTGATTTCTCGAAAGAGGAGCTTGGTATACAAAATCCGGAATCCTACAGAAAAGCAATTAGCTGGTGGGTGTTATTTTTACTTTTCTGTGTGATAACAGAAATGCTGCTGTATAAGTTCAATCTGCTAGAAGTAAAATCATATACATTCGACTACAAAACAAGCTTATTGAAAATAATCGGAATGCTGCTCCTGGCGCCCATTGCTGAAGAATTACTTTATCGCGGTCTTTTCTTATCTAAGCTCATTCAGTTTAAGGTCAATAAACACGCAGCCATTTTTATAATAGCTGTTTTATTTGTTCTTTTACATTCATTTGCATATGAGCAGACACTTGCATCTAAAATCGGAATAGTACAGGTATTTATTGATGCTACACTGTTTGGTTATGCAAGACTAAATACAAAATCTGTTTATACATCTATTGTGATGCATATAACGGGAAATTTAATTGCAATCGCTGAAATGTATCTTTTATGAAAAAACAACTGTTATCTATTCATCACTTTGTGGTGTCAATTATATTAATGACTAAAGGGTATGATAAAATTCAACATCATCACAGCATTATTGGTTGGAGTATATTGTTGTCAGGTATTGCGGTATTGTTGTATTATATATATATAAAACGTTCGCAAAAGTCACATGCCAACCTGGAAATAGTTGCACATCTGTTTGAAAGCATTGCGTTGTTCTTAACTACTTATGTCTATTTTCAGGAAGGTAAGACAATGTTGCCTTATGTTACACTTACAGCTGCGATAGGTTTTCTTGTTGCAACGATACTGCATGTGATAAGTCATAAAAAGCATTCATTTTAATGGTCAGTGTCTTTTCCAATAAGCAGTTACGTTTGGTGAGGATAATAAGTGATAGAAAGGAATTATTTGCTTGTTTAATCCGCCTTTAACCATCCCGTAATACTACATCTTGTTTTTTGGGTAAGCAACACTTCGTGTATCAATTCATTGCTTTTAAAAAATACACAGGTGCCGTTTTCAGGCGCAATAGTTTGTATATGATGTGGATGATGAATACGTAATTCTCCACCATCTCCGGACTTCCATGCTTCATTGAGATAAAATATTACTGAGTAAGCACGGCTTTTATCATTTTTAAACTGATCCAGATGTTTGCTGTAGAAACTGCCTTTTTCGTAAACTGCATAATGAAACTCATAGCCGGTAATGCCCGTGTAACAAGTGCTATTGAGGTATTTGACGAAACTATCCATTAGCGTAAAGAATGCATTTTCAGAAACTGTGTTATGGCTGTGGTCCAGCCAGTAAATTAAATCACTGCGTACCAATTTGTCGTGATGGATAGATGTCTTATTTCCAGTTCCGGCTGCTGTAAATTGTTTATTATGCAATAGAGTCAGCAGATTTTCTTTCAGTGATATCGCTAAAGAGTCAGGTAAGAAATTTTGGGAGATCCCAACATTCGTATCAATAAAACGCTGGATGAGTGTGTCAAATACAGGTTGCAACTTGCAGATTTAAGCTACAAGGCATATTACCCGATAGGTGAGTAAGGTAGGTATATTAATTCATGTTTGAATTATTTCTTCTTTGCAGCTTCTTCAATTAAATCATACACGTACATCCCCGGAAATTTAGCGGCATCAAAGATGCCGCCGTCCAGTAAGCCAATTATTCTGTATGGTTTGAATGAATTATTATTCATGGCTGTTTTTATTTTACTACCCACACTGGCGCTTATCTGTTGTGCTGAAAAATCACCTTCATTGTCTTCATAAAATACAGCAATTTCATTGGCTTTTGGTTTATAAGATTTTGGTCTTTCCATTACATAGTATCCATCGTTAGTGATTTCCAAGGTAAACAACACATCCTCAAAATCTTTCGTTTCTGTCTCGAGAGTTTGTTTATTTATAGTGGCTGATAGGACCATGATTTTTGCACTAATATCCGTTTTTGAATACGTAGTATCCATCGGAATTAACTTCTTTTTTCGGGCAGCTTCTTGCTCATTCATCTCATCCATGTTTTTATAGGTAGTTTCCCGGATGGTTTTAATTTTTATATCACCTTCATTCTGTTCAGGATTTCCTGGTTCTTTTACCAGTACTTTGTCGTCTATGATGTCAGATTCTTTCAGTGCATCAAGATTGATTACCTGAATATTCCCGTTGGTAGTCACTCCTTTAGAATAGAACTCTTTATAAAATGTTTTTCTGTCTTCTATGTGTTTTCCGTTTTTATAAAACATATTAAGTGACGCTTCACCCGCATCATCCCATTCTACTATCATCCCGTGCAACAAGCCGTTTTTATAAGGTATCTTTTTTATTTCCGCACCTTTGCTATTGTATAATTTCCGCTCGCCGTTCAGTTCTCCGTTTTCATAGTATTCCGACAACAGCAATTCGCCTTTGTCGTTGTAGAACTTCCACAAGCCATCCTGCTTACCATTTTTTAAAGCACCTGCAGTGGTAATGGTGCCACTCTTGTTTTTTAATTCCAATTTTCTGTCCGGAGTAGCACTAACGGAAATCCGGTGATTCGGAACATTTTTTACAATGTAATCTTCGATATAAACAGTGTAATCGTAAGGAGTTTTAGACGATAGTTTTCCCTTGTAATCATATTTCAATTCGTAACAATAATCGCTTATTTTATCGTCTTTGTAAAAACAATCAATAACCATATTCCCATTTCTGTCAAACTCTTTGTAGGGGCCGTTTAGCTTGTCATTCGTGTAATTGGCATCTCTTTCCACCACACCGTCTTCATAATATTTTAAGAGTTTTCCTTCTACCTTTCCATGAATATAATTTAGTATACCTGATAATTTTCCGCTTGCATAATATTCTTTAAATTCCCCTTCGTACTGATCATTTTTAATGGAAACAGATTGTTTTGTTTTTCCGTTTTCATAAAATGAAAGCGCTAAGCCATCAGCAACACCGTACTTGTAATCAGTAGTTTCGCTTACGGTACCATCTTCTGAATATTTTACATGTGTACCTGTTTTTACACCATTATCGAAAGGCATTAATTCACTTATTTTTCCGTTTTCGAAATAGGTAACTGAAGTATCAACAATCAAATCATTTTTGTATTTAGTGATGTTTCTTATTTTTCCAGATTCGTAATATTCTTTGAAAGTGCCGTCTACTTTTCCGTTTATATAATTGGCTTCTCTTTTCACATCGCCGCTTTTGTAATACTCGGTAAAACTGCCGTCTAGTAAATCATTTTTGTAAAACGTTAATCCGGATAAATTTCCGTTAGGGAAAAATTGTTTACACGTATCTGTTTTTTGCTTGTTTTTGTAGATTACATAAGATTGTACATTTCCGTTTCTGTGGTAAAAATTTAAGCGTCCTTCCCAGATTTCTGCGGTATCACTAAAGGACCAGCCGTCACTCTGCATAACGCCGTCTTTGTAGTAATCAATAATGTGGTACAAATTGCCTTTCTTTTGAGGTGCCGGTCGGTAGTAGGTAGCGCTGATTCTATCTGTTTTTTTCCATTTCATATCATACCAGATGGTATCACCTGCAAATGATACGTAAGCTAAAAACACAAGACAGACAGATAATAAAATATGCTTCATTTTTTATAATTTAAAGCACTAAAGATAGATATATTTATAAAACAAGATAAAAAATGATTAAAGTCAGTTAATATAATGCCGCAGAGTGCTAAATTTCATCTGAAATATGTGGTATGAAAAAGTTTAATATACTCTTCTTGATCTTGGGTTGTATACAATTATTTGTTGCACTTGGTGCGCTTCCCGTCGGTTATTTATTTATCATACATCCGGACGGAAGCGTCGTTGGAATGAATGTTGAAATGCTCGCAAATTCACCATTTTCTGATTTTCTGATTCCCGGTATAGCCTTGTTTGTATTTAACGGCATATTTCATTTAATAAATGCATTTTTTTGCTTTTTTAAACTCAGCTATGCCCCGTATTTCGGTGCTTTACTTGGTATTGGTTTACTCATCTGGATGTTGGTACAGGTATATTCTGTTGGCCTTAACAGCTATCTGCAACCGGTGTTTTTTAGTATAGGGATGGTAGAACTTTTCCTTAGCCTTTTTTTGATAAAAAAACCGTTAAATAACTGGCGTTTAACATAGAAAACTACCTTTTATTTTTACTGTTGTTAAATTGTGTAAAATCAGCTGTTTTATCGTCAAAATGTGGATAATCTAAACGTGTGTTCCCTTCAAAAAACGGGCTAAAATCGGTATCTTTGCAAGGCTAAATAATAACGTAAATGTCAGAAGAATTAGAAGGGTTGAACAGACCCAGAATTGTACCCATTAACATTGAGGATGAAATGAAATCGGCCTACATAGATTACTCTATGTCGGTGATAGTGTCACGTGCCTTGCCGGACGTGAGAGATGGTTTAAAACCGGTTCACAGACGTGTCTTGTTCGGTATGTCCGAGCTGGGTATGACCTCCGGAAAACCGTATAAAAAATCTGCCCGTATCGTCGGAGAGGTTTTAGGTAAATATCACCCGCACGGTGACAGTTCCGTGTACATGGCTATGGTGCGTATGGCACAGGACTGGTCCTTACGTTATCCTTTAATTGACGGACAGGGTAACTTTGGTTCCATCGACGGAGATCCACCGGCTGCTATGCGTTATACGGAAGCAAGATTGAAAAAGATTGCGGAAGACATGCTGGAAGATTTACACAAAGAAACGGTTGATTTTCAGTTAAACTTTGACGACTCTCTGGAAGAACCAACTGTTTTACCTACCCGAATCCCACAATTGCTGGTCAACGGTACTTCCGGTATCGCAGTAGGTATGGCTACGAATATGCTTCCTCATAACTTATCAGAAGTAATTGACGGTATCATCGCATATATTGATGATAAAGAAATCACGGTGGATGACTTAATGAAATTCGTGAAAGCACCGGATTTTCCTACAGGTGGTATAATTTACGGATACGAAGGCGTCAAAGATGCACTGAGAACCGGTCGCGGAAAGATTCGTGTACGTGGAAGAGCAAGAATTGAAGAAAACAAAGAAGGCAGAACACAAATCATCATTTCAGAAGTTCCTTACCAGATTGAACCTAAGATGATTATTACCCGTGCGGCAGATTTGGTGAATGATAAAAAACTGGAAGGTATTGCCGAAATCAGAGATGAATCAGACAGAGATGGTTTGCGTGTGGTATTCGACTTAAAAAGAGATGCTATTCCAAATGTAGTTCTGAATAACCTGTATCAGCACACACCGTTGCAAACCAGCTTTGGTGTAAACAATATTGCATTAGTGAATGGTCGTCCGGAAATGCTGAACCTGCGCGATATGATTCGTCATTTCGTAGATTTCAGACATGAAGTAGTAATCAGAAGAACAAAATTCGAATTAAAGAAAGCAGAAGAACGCTTACATATTTTAGAAGGATACTTAATCGCATTAGATGCTTTAGATGAAGTGATTAAATTAATCCGTAGTTCTAAAAATCCGGAAGATGCAAAAGAAGGCTTAATCTCAGGATTTGGCATGTCAGAAATTCAGGCGAAAGCAGTACTGGCATTGACGTTACAGCGTTTAACCGGCCTGGAAATCGATAAGATACGTGCTGAACATAAAGAAGTTTCGGACTTAATCGCTCATTTGAAAAACATTCTGGAACACGAACACTTACGCTTTGAAATCATCAAAGGTGAAATGCTCGAAATCAAGAAAAAATACGGTGATGAACGCCGTTCTGAAATCGTATTGTACGGCGATAATATCTCGTATGAAGATATGATTGCAGAAGAAGAAATGGTCGTGACGATTTCTCATTTAGGGTATGTAAAACGAACATCCTTAGATGAATACAAAAAACAAAATCGCGGTGGCAAAGGCTCTCAAGGTGGCAAAACACGTGATATTGACTTTATCGAACATTTGTTTGTAGCCTCTACACATAATTACCTCTTGTTATTTACAGAGATGGGTAAATGTTACTGGCTTAAGGTATACGAAATTCCGGAAGGTAATAAAACATCCAAAGGACGGCCGATTCAGAATGTTATCAATATTCCACAGGATGACAAGATCAAAGCCTTCATCAATGTGGCAGATTTGAAAAATGAGGAATTCTTAGATACTCATAATATTATTATGGCTACTAAACGCGGTACCGTGAAGAAGACCTCCATGAGAGAATATTCTCGTCCACGTTCTAATGGTGTGAATGCCATTACAGTAAGAGAAGGAGATGAGTTGGTAACCGCTGCTTTAACCAATGGAAAATGTGAAATCATTTTAGGTTCTAAAAAAGGAAAAGCGGTGCGTTTCAGCGAAGCGGGTGTACGTGCTATCGGCCGTACCGGATCCGGTGTTCGCGGTATCTCTATCGATGAGACAGATGATGAGTTAATTGGCATGGTTTGTGCAGATACAACTGCGGAAATAAAAGAAGATATTATGGTGGTGTCTGAAAACGGCTACGGAAAACGTTCCGCTTTAGATGATTACCGTATTACTTCTCGTGGCGGTAAGGGTGTTATTTCATTAAACGTAACAGATAAAACCGGTAATATGATTGCCATAGAATCTGTAACCGACGATAATGACTTAATGATTATCAATAAATCCGGTTTGACGATAAGAATCGGATTGAATACATTGCGTACCATGGGCAGAAATACGCAGGGTGTAAGCTTGATAAAACTGAAAGGTGATGATGCGATTGCTGCGGTTTCTAAAATTCAACATGAAGAGGAAGAGGAAGAAGGAGAGGATACAGCGGATGCGGAAAACACTTCACCTGAAACAGATATAACAAACGAAACGGAAACAGATAACAATATTGAAGAACAAAAAAATGAAGAAATGCCTGAGTAATAAGTTGAACTTTAAAGATGTCAATTAAGGCATTCTATCTTCACAAATAAAAAAAACAACTAAATTAAAAGATAAATAATAATATGAAAAATTTAAAATTACTTGTCTTGATTCTTGGCTCATTGTTCATGATTCAAAACACTTTCGCACAAAAAGGAAAAATCACTTCTGCGCAACTGAATCTGCAGGACGGAAAAGTTATGGATGCAAAGAAAGACATTGATGCAGCTCTGTTGGACTCATCGATTCAAAAAAGGGTAGATGCCTGGAATACAAAGGGTGATGTCTATAAACAAATCTATGAGTCAAAGATATTCTATCCGCAGAATCCTAACTGTTTGTTTGATGCTAAAGACGCTTACTTAAAGGCATATGCATTAGAAACCAATCCAAAAAAGCAAAAAAACTTTTCTACACCCTTGAGTATGGTTGCAGGTCATTTGTTTAATGAAGGCTTAAGTCGTTTTAATAACAAAAAATACGAAGACGCGTATAAGCATTTTGATGCAAGCAGAACTGTAAATGAATTTTTATTTTCAAAAGCGATGGTTTCTACCCTGGATACAAACGCCATTTATGCAACGGCTATTTCCGGTGCGAATGTCAATAAGATAAGTGAGGTTCAGCCTTTGCTGGAAAAATTGATTGCGATGGATTATGACAATGCTGTTGTTTATGAAACACTGGCACAGGTATATGATGGTCAGAATAATAAAGAAGCATTAGAGAAGTTAATCGCAAAAGGATTAGCTAAATATCCTCAGAATAAAAACCTTCAGATTTATGAATTAAACAGCACTTTAGATGGAGGAGATTCACAAAAAGCGATTGATAAATTTGAGAAAGCTTTTGCAGGGGATCCTAAGAATGCATCTATCGCCTTTAATCTAGGAGTTTTGTACGATAAATTACAAAATTCTGAAAAAACAAAAGAGTATTATGGTAAAGCAATTGCATTGAAATCTGATTATGGTGAT
>JADLAJ010000378.1 GCA_020848255.1 Chitinophagales bacterium | reverse complement strand
TGAATGTAAACATATCCCTGAAGCCGTAGAAATTAAACACCCTTTCATCAAAATACATTTGATTATGAGAGGTTATATTTTATTTATACTGTGTTTGGTTTTCACTTTATCTTGTGTTGATTCATTTGCGAAAAGCAAAAGAAATAAAAGATCCGGTAGTAATGTTTATGTAAGTAAATATTACAAAGGTCATAATTGTCCCAAACCAAGAAAAATTATCAACGCTGTTTATTTCTAAACCGATTTCTGCCGGTTCACTTCATATAAGGCCATTGCGGTAGCTACGGAAACATTATAAGATTCCAGTTCTGTATTCATCGGTAATTTCACCAGTTCATCTATCAATCGTATAACAGGATTGGAGATACCTTCATCTTCCGAACCGGCAACTAATGCTAATGGTCCGCTCATTTGTGCTTCATGTATAAACTTATCTGCAGTACCATCTAACCCAATCAGTTTGATGCCATTATTTTTGATATCTTTTATCGTGGCAATAATATTATCTACACGGCAAACCGGAATTTTTAATAACGCTCCGGCAGAAATTTTCACTGCTACATCATTCACCGCAGCGCTTTCTTTTTTCGGGAAGATGATAGCATGCACCCCAAGCCCTAAAGCTGTTCTGGCCAGTGCACCCAGATTTCTCACATCCGTTACATTCTCTAAAATCAGCAATAAAGGATCTTCTCCTTTTGCAAAGACAAAATCTATAATTTTTTGTACTTCCTGATATTCTATTAAGGCGGTAAAGGCCAGCACACCCTGATGGTTCGCTCTTGACAAGGAATTTATCTTAACCTCAGGTACAAACTGATAGTAGACTTCTTTATCGCGGCATAATTGGATAATCTGCTTCACCACATCGCCGGTGGCATTTTTTGACAATAGCACTTTTTCTACTTCTTTGTCAGATTGAAGTAATTCCAAAACCGGATTTCTGCCTGCAATAAGTTGTTGTTTCACGAATAGATTTATGGATGCAAGATACAAGATTAATAGAAAAAGCTGTTTACTAAAATAAAAAAGCTGCTCCTTGCGGAGCAGCCCAAGATAGTTCTAGACCAATTGGGGTTTGCGAACTTATTTCTTTAATAAATCTCTGATCTCAGTAAGCAATACTTCCTGTGCTGGTGGTGGCGCAGGTGCTGCAGGAGCTTCAGCTTCTTTCTTTTTAGTGGCATTCATGCCTTTAATGATTAAGAAAAGAACAAAAGCAACAATGATAAAATTGATTACGGCCGAAAGAAACATTCCGTATTTAACACCTCCAAAAATGGTTAATTCTTCAATTTTGGACAAATTGGCTGCCTTTAATGCCGGAGACAACAACAGCGGTGTAATTACATCATCAATAAATGAGCTTATAATTTTACCAAAAGCTCCACCGATAATAACACCGACTGCAAGGTCAACAACATTGCCTTTCATGGCAAATTCTTTAAATTCTTTTAACATTCCCATATTCTCTAATTTTTAGTTAAATCAAATGTAATAAAATAATTTAACATTTCATACTACCTAAACACTTGCATAGGAAGCGGTTGAGTCGGATCCAATGTTGATGTTTGCACCAATCCAGGGAACGCATCATACAATTGTTTCTTAAATTCTGCGTCTTTGTACATGATTGCAAGCATATCCATACGTTTCACCAGTTCTTCCGCTGATTTCTTTTCGTTAGAATACAAGGCAGCAAAATCATTTGGCAAATTATAGAATCGTATACAATCTTTCAAATCCTTGATAAACAAGTCTTTGATAGGCTTTGCTTTTGCACCTGCATCGGCACGGTAATACAAATCAATCCATTGTACACTCAGAATATTGAAGAAACGGTTATTCGGTGAATAATAAGGTGCATTTACATACTGGAATTCCTTTCTTGCCTGTTCCAGCACTTTCACTGCATCTGCTTTTCTGTTGTTTCTGATTAAATCATCCGCAATGCTGAAATGGACACTTTTCAGTGTATTCATAATACGGGAAGAGTTTTCGTCCACAAACATTTCGCGCTCGCCCAAACCACCATATTTGAATTTCTGAGTAACGATATCAAAACTCTTTTGTGTATTCATGGCATAATATCCTCTCTGATTCTCCTCAAAGCGACATGGCACTAAACGCATGATTTGACCTTCCTGTACCAGGTATTTTTCCAACCCATTGTAATACTCTCCGTCAACCGTATTTGAAAAACAGATAGGTCTGCTCCAGTCTGCAGCAGCAATCATGGCCAGCATTGCCAAATCGTATTTGATGATTCTGGTTTTGCTTAAATCCCAGGTAATCTCCTTAACCATTTTACTTCTAAACTGCTCCGGCACTATATTGTATTTCTCAACGGCTGCTGTATCCACTTTTAATTTCAGTTTGGTAGTTGGCAAATAATTTACCGCCTCTCCTCTGCTGGTGGTCGCTTTAAACTGCGCATCATCGCTCAGTACAAAAGTCATGATATTCTGTATATCATAATACTGATTCGGATCCGCAAAACCTGACTGATCATTGAACTGAATCATGTCTCTGTTGTTACCGCGATATTTATCCGATGTAAAATCTTTATAGAATGGAATAGGACCGGATTTGTTTTCCGCATGACGCAGGAAGTCTATGTACCAATCTACACCTAATAAACTTAGATTGACAATTCTGACGTCTGTTCTGATACCCTCCACTTCCTGTGCGTACCACAACGGATAGGTATCGTTATCGCCCTGAGTGAAGAGGATGGCGTTCTGCGGACAACTTTGCAGGTAATTGTTTGCAAAATCACGCGCCATAAAACGACCATGACGATTATGATCGTCCCAACCTGCTTTGCCCATGATATATGGCACTATTAAGCAGAAAATAGTCGCTGCCACCGCTACAGGAACTGCCGGTAATTTCTTTCTCAGATAATCATAGATGGCTAATACGGCCAATCCTATCCATATGCAGAATGCATAGAAGGAACCTACAGAACCATAATCCCGTTCACGCGGCTCACGCGGCGGCTGATTCATATAGACAATCAACGCAATACCGGTTACTAAAAATAACAACCCAAAAATAAGGGTGTATTGTTTGTTCTTATTGTACATATACACCAAGCCAATGATACCCAAGAGTAATGGTAACATGTAAAATTTATTGCGTGCTTTCTGATTTAGAATCTGCTCCGGCAAACCTTCCTGTGTACCACCGAGATGTAAATTATCTACAAACGGAATACCGCTTAACCAGTCACCGTTCATACGTTCATTACCGGGCGTCCCCTGCAAGTCATCTTGTCTTCCTGCAAAGTTCCAGAGGAAATAACGCCAGTACATATAACGCAACTGATAATGGAAGAAATATTTTAAATTATCAGCAAACGTTGGTTTGCCTTGTAAACCTGTCCAGTATTGAAATAAAGCCTGTGCACTTTCACCATCGTTTGTCGGTCCCATACGCGGGAATACCATTTCATCTTCCGGATTATACGTATAACTAATCTTCTCTCCTTTCACCTCATATCGTTTTGTTTTAGCATCCGGATAATAATCCTTGCCGGTACTTTCGTAGCCCGTAGGTTGTGCGTCAAACAAGGGGCCTTTTACCAGCGCTCTGGTTCCGTATTGCTCACGGTTTAAGTAAGACAATAAACTAAAGGCATCTTTTGGTGCGTTCATATTAATCGGCGGATTTGCAGCTGCACGAATCGGCACCATTACATAAGAAGAGAAACCTATAAAAATTACCAGAAAACATACCGCTAATAATTGTAAATCGGCGTGTTTGATTTTGTGAGAATAATAAATAAGGAAAGCTAAAATAGCGAACAACAATACCCAGGCAAAAATGAAACCGATATTAAACGGCATTCCTAATCCGTTTACAAAAAAGTACTCGATATTACCTGCAATTTTTAATGCACTTTGTACTACGCCTATTTGTACAATTCCCAGACATATAAACCCTACCACAAAAGCAACAATAAAGCCTAAAGTTGTAGGTTTGAATTTTTTGAAATAATAAATCAATACTGCTACAGGAATAACCAGTAATGATAATAAGTGAACCCCTAAGGAAACACCAATCATATAAGCTGCAAATACCAGCCATCGGTTTCCGTGCGGTTTATCCGCTTCTTCGTTCCATTTCATTACCGCCCACAATACAATGGAAATAAAGAACATGGAAGATGCGTATACCTCGCCTTCTACGGCTGAAAACCACATGGTATCGGAGAAAGAACACGCCAGTGCGCCCACCGCTGCTGAACCAACAATAGCAACAACATCACCTGTAGTTAACTCTTCGCCTTCTCTTGCAATCAGGTTCTTCGCTATCATGGCAATTACAAAATACAGGAATATAACAGCACCTGCCGTCATTAAGCCTGACAGGAAGTTCACCATAATTACAGGATTGTGCGGATTAAACAAGGTGAAAATTCTGCCCAACAACATGAAAAGCGGTGCCCCCGGCGGGTGAGCTACCTGTAACTTATATACACAAGATGCGAATTCTCCGCAATCCCATAAACTACCTGCTGATTCTAACGTGGATGTGTACTGCCAGAGTGAAATTGCAAAAACAATAAAGCCTACTACGGCATTTACCTGTTTGTATTGTTTGTTCATTAAACTGAATTTTGAACAAAAATAAAAAAAATAAGCCGTTTTTAGCTTCTTATGAGTTGTGAATAAATGTGAATGTTAATAAAGATGGAGAATCTGCCTCTTTTTAATCTGTTAATGATAGGAAGCTGTTCCGTTTTGTTGTGCTAATTTCTTTTTTGCTTTCTTTTCTTTGCGTTCCTGCTTGGTTTTTTTGCCTACGCCCCAGGTTCTGGAGATATTGAATCCGATGTGAATATCGCCTTTCCAGAATTTTCCGGTAGTTTCTCGCATGAAGCCGCTTTCATACATTGCCTGTGCATTGGTAATCTGAAACTGGAACACATGGCCGCCGGTTACTACGTCCAAACCGAGCGCAAAAGCGTCCTGATATCCGGCTCTGCTGCTTTTGTTGCCTATTCTTGCATAATATTCCGCCATAAAATGCATTCTTTTAGACAGTTTAACCCTAACTCCCGTTCCTAACACAAACATGGTATTTTTTTCCTGAAGCGATGTCACCAGATTTTTGTGTGTCACGGTTGGCATTAATTGCAGAGAAAACCAGTCGTTGAATTTTCTGGCAATCATTAACTGAAAAGTATAGGATAATCTGGAACTAAAATAGTTTGTTCTTGCCTGATTTTTATATTTGGCAGTACTTATAGCCATGTTGCTGTAGAAACACATAGACAATGGCATTCCTTTCTGCTTTTGTTCCAGAAAACGATATTTCACGTAACCGTCAAATGTTTTGTTATAGGTATTTCTGCCAAGCCCTACCGTAAGGTTATCTAAAATACCATATTCAAATCCCAGACGAATGGATGCCTGATCGAGCCCGAAAAATTCGCGCCAGCCTGCATTTACTCTTCCAAAACGGTGTGAGATAATCATGGCCATCGTTTTTTTATTGATGGTTTCAACTGTTTGTCCGTTGATTAAATGCGTTCCGCCAAAGGTGCTGTAAATCTTAATCTTTTTTGGATTAGGAGGCGGTGTTTCGCTGGTTTGCAAGGCATCCAGTTCATCTAATAAAGAAGCAGAAGAAGATGGGGCAGAATCGAGAACTGCATTATTTTCTGAACGAAGCACATACATGGTGTCATACCGTACTTTGTAGACCGTATCATATTGTTGTGCCTGTGACACAAACACCTTACAGAACAGTATTAAAATAAAAACTCTCTTCATAAACTGTTTTAACGTACATAGGGTGTCATCACCGCATTAATGTCAATATCTACTGTGTTACTTATTTTTTTCAGGTAATCGTTCGGAACGATGACGCCGTAATCAGAAAGCAATATGGAAAATTTTGAACGTGCAATTATTTTACCTGCAAAAACCTCAATAATTCCGGACTGTTTCACTTGTTTTGTAATCCCGTGAATCGTGAGTTTCCCATCTACCGTAACATTATATTTGCCAGTTTTTTTGTAATCTACCGGAGTTGTGACCTTTCCTTCAAATGTAGCATTCGGGAATTTATCCGAATTCAGATAATCGTTATTAAAGTGATCGGCCATCGCCTGTTTTTCAAACTCAAAACTTTTGATAACCACTTTCAGGGCAAGATCTCCCGTCTGTGTATTCAATATGCAATTGGATACTTTATTTTCTGAAATTATTTTTTCTACAGGAGCAACAGAGGTGAATGTTACCGTTGCATTTCTTGTGAAATATTTTTCCGTCTGCGCAAACATTACCTGCAACAGGCATAAAAAAACTATGGTAAGGATATGTCGTTTATTCATAAATCAATGCTTTAATTATTTTTTTGACCTTGTTTAATCCATACTTCGATATCGCTGATAGAACACTTATCCAGCTTGGTACTTCCTCTCGGCATCGCGAGCGCCTGTCCGTTTTGTTTAATGGAATTCAACAGCACATCCGGATTCTCAAAAAGGTAAGTTCTTAAATTTGCATACCCTTCCAGCACCAGTCCTTCGCCGTAAATAGGCGCGTTTACAAGGCTGTGGCAGTTGTAACAATTAACTGACAAAACCGGCACCACATCTGAAGAATATGACATCTGACGGGTTGTATCACAAGGCAAATCTGGATACAAGATTTCTTCCTTGTCGTAATAACAAGCTGTACACAGTGAGGACAAAACTGCCATCAAGCCTAAAATGAAAACCGGTGTAAACTTTTTACTCATATTTAATTATTAGGTGCTCCGTCTTCTATCCATTTACGTATCTGAATAATCTCGCAGGGCTGCATGCT
>JADLAJ010000377.1 GCA_020848255.1 Chitinophagales bacterium | reverse complement strand
TATGTAGCCCTTTTGCAACCAAGACCACTCATAAAATTACTGTCTGATACCAAAGGCAAAACAATATTGCAGCAGGAAATCCTGTTTCTGAAAAATAATTCAACATGTAAAATTTATTGATATGAAATATGTATTTATTGTAGCCGTTTTTTTGTTTATTGACAAGGTATTTGCTCAAACTTATGCAACTCCGGAACTAAGGCTACAGGCCGAAAAATGGGATGCAGAAAAAAATGCGAAAACACCGTCAGTGCAAGACACTAAATCAGAGCCTGTGAAAGTGTTTCAGCCAACTGTTTTTGATAATGCATTACTTAAAGATGCATACAGATTAAAAAAAATAGAGGCTATCGATGTTGATGGTAAACACACGCCAGAGGAGATGGTAAAGTTCAATGTGGAAGCTCAACGTGAATTTGATAAGGAAGAATATTCAGTTGATCTGAGTAATAATGTAATGTACATTGTTAGAAGGAGTGATCGTTCAAAATTCAGAAAAATGGAGTTTATAATAACTGATTCAATTTTGCAGGCAAAGGATTGTATTGAATGTAAGGATAATACTTATAAAGTAATTAACAAGACAGCATCATTATTGCTTTTGCAGTTAAAGCCACAAAATGAGGGACAGTATTTTATATATCAATTTAATTTTGAAAATCAGAATCCATGAAAAGACTATACATATTTTTTTTATTGAGTATTGCATTTAATACTTATTCTCAAAATGTAGACCGTACTTTTAAGGCTAAAATTACACAATATCGAATGAACGGTGGCGGCTGTGGTGGAGAGCTAGGTAATGAGAATGCGACATTTTATATTTATTTGAGAGATGATGTAGATGCTACAGAGAATACTACCGGCTGTCAAACCAGAGATGACGGTGATGCATTTACTTGGGATATGCCTGATGTTGTATTGGGGCCTCGAACAAATAATTCTAATAATTTTATTTTGCGAATGTATGGATGGGAAGATGACGCTGGTGATAGATGTAGTTTGAATAGTGGAGATGATTGTGATTGTAAGAATAGAGACAATATTAATGTAGATTATACTGCAGGTGCATATCCTTCAAATGATGTTTATACTGGTGATATTGGTTGGAACTGGTGTTCTGGCACAACTGGCTGGGCATTTATGTATCAGTACACATGGAAATATACAGGTACAGGTTCATCTATAACGCCAGGCTGTGCTTCCCAATCTGTAGCTTACACCTCAGGAGGAATAAGATCTTTTTCAGCTAATTTATCAACTGCCAATACCTACCGCTTCTCAACCTGCGGTTCTGGTGGGGACACTTATATTAGAATTTACGGGCCTGATGGTTATACGATTGTTGCTCAAAATGATGATAATGGTCCTGCTTGTGCAGGTTTGTCCGCATCCTTAGATTTTAATCCAACCTCCAATGGAACATACTACATTGAAATATCTAATGCTTCAAGGGCTGCTGTAGCTACAAGTGGTAATTTGGTGTATCAAATAGTAGGACCTTATGGTGGAACAGCAACTTTAGGTTCATTAAGTACGGCAGGCCCGGTCGTGTTTTGTAATTCAACAGGTTATTATGGAACAGCGGTTGCGTTAAGTGGCTATACAAATGGATTACCTTCATGGGAATGGGGTAGTAATAATGGAGCATGGAACAATTGGGTAACCGGTGCTAGTGCAGGAACTTGTTGTTTCCCTAAAAAAACAAGTAATTCAGACGGAAACGCAGACAGAATTAGAGTAAGGGTCATTGGTTGTACTACTACGGGTTATTCCTCAACCGTGTTAATTAGGAATGAATGGAATGAAGCACCAACTTCTCTTGCATTAAGTGGCAATAATGTTTGCCCCGGAACATCCCTTACGCTTACAGCTAATTTTCCTACTGCAACCAATATGAATGGGAACGTGCAGTTTTATAGTGGTAGCTGTGGTACTGGAACATTACTGGCAACAGTTCCAGGAAATGGTACAACAACAGTGTCTACAACAATCACAGCTCCTGCAACCAATACTACCTATTTTGCCAGATATGTTGGCGCATCCGGTTGTGGTGTTACAGCATGTCAAAATACAACATTAACCATTAATTTTGGAGCACCTGTCGCTACCTCCCAATCCGGTGGTACATGCACGCAGTTACGCGCAAACTGGAATGCTGTCGCGGGGGCTACCAGCTACCGCCTGGATGTGGCAACAGATGCGGGATTCACCTCCATGGTCATTAATAACCTGAATGTAGGCAATGTAACCTCCTACGATTTAAACCTTCCTCTCGGAACCTATTATTACCGTGTAAGGGCTGTAAACAGTTGTTTTACATCCGGGAATTCCAATGTAATCGGACCGTTTACACTAAGTAATCCTGCCAATAACGATGCCTTTAGAAATGCTATAGATATTACAGCCAATTTAGCCGGCGGAGGTGCATATACTGGAAGTTTTAATAACTCAACTTACGGGCTTGAGGCCGGAGAACCAAGGCCAAGAGATGTGTATGCTTCGGCATGGTATAAATTTACAACACCTGCTGGTGGCTTTACAAATTTAAATGCTAATGTCGTTACCGCGGATAATTCTGTCGTGACAATTTATAGAAGCGATGGAAGCACTTGCCCTTTTGGCAATCTAACCAATTTAGCAGATGATTATGAGTGTGCTGGTGCTGGTGGTGTAAGTGTATCTACTACTTGTTTGCCTGGTAATACCACCTATTATCTTCAATTTGGCTCAACGGATTGCTTTTTAGATGATGCAACAAAAGGTGCTTTTAATATTACTGTGACACCGGGAACCCCGGCGGGGCAGGACAATATTTGTTCTGCGCATGATTTCGGTACTATCGGAGCCAATTACAATAGTAATGATGTTTTTTATAACAATAGTTGCTTAACCACCCAGGCCAGTGAACCGCGAACAGGAAACATGTCGAATACCATGTGGTATAAATTTACCACTCCGGCTACCGGTCTCACCGGAGTTACCATCGAGGCGGAAGAGGCCGGCGAAGGCGCAAATTATACAGCCGTTGCCTTATACCAGGCTTCCGGAGCATGCGGATTTACCGGACTCACAGAGCGTGGTTTTGAGAGATGGTGCGGCTCTAACGGAGGTTCATTGTCTTATGAATGCTTGCCACCTAATACCACTTTCTATATCCAACTCGGAACAGGCTACAATTTTGATTTATGTACAGATTTATTGAATGGCGGACGTTCTGCCGGACGCTATCGTTTGAAGCTGACCTCCATCAACTCCGC
>JADLAJ010000376.1 GCA_020848255.1 Chitinophagales bacterium | reverse complement strand
GCCATGGAAGTCAGCGAAACCGGCGATATTGCCAACTGGAAAATTCCCGGAAAAATGGTCAAAGGTATGGGTGGCGCGATGGATTTAGTAGCCTCTGCAAAAAATATTATTGTGGCTATGCAGCATGTTAATAAAGCCGGAGAAAGCAAACTCCTGCCTAAATGTTCATTACCCTTAACAGGTATTGGCTGCGTGAAAAAAATTGTTACAGAATTAGCGGTGATTGAAGTGACGAAAGATGGCTTCAAATTACTGGAACGTGCGCCGGGGGTAAGTGTGGAAGATATTCAGAAAGCCACGGAAGGCAAATTAATTATTGAAGGTGAGATTCCTGAAATGGTATTATAATTATCTCAAACATGAAAAAGCAATCTTTCATTATACTATTATTCATTACGGTTCTTACATTAAGCTGTAAAAAAGAAAATCCAATAACACCATTAGATTTAAGCAGCGGTGATTATTTTATTTTTGGGGAATATGCAGGTTTTTGCTCGGAGAATTGCGCCAGGTTCTTTATCGTAAAAGATAAGCAAATATACGGCGACCTGAATGACTACTTTTATTCACCAGATAGTCTGAAATTCAATTCCTCACCGCTGGAAGTATCAAAGTATAACATAGCTGCTCCCTTATTAACTGATTTCCCGACCTATCTGGATAATCATAAAAATGAAACTTTTGGTTGTCCGGATTGTACAGATGGCGGAGCTGTCTATATTATTTTAAAACAAGACGGTATTATTTCGCACTGGAATGTCGACAACTTCATCCAAAATCAGCCGGAAGAAATCAAGGACTATATCACCCGGATGCGTACCTTAATTGCTGACTTACAATAATGGGATATCAATAAATAATTTCACGTTGCCGTCCGTTCCTTTGGAACGTTCTTTCATCGCATTTAATTTCTCTACATCATTGCAAATAATCAGGAACAAATAATCATCGTTCAGAATACTTTTCTTTGTTTTCTGATATGGATCGCCAGCATATGAATTCAGGTTAGTGACTTTACATTTATAGGTTTTATTGTAGTGGGAGGCAATACCTCGCAATAAAGTATCCACGTTTTCCGGAGAACCGGTAATCATAATCGGATATAAGATATTATCCGTCAGTTTCAATTTAGCCAATGCCTTAAATAATCCCTGCGGATTTTCCAGCTGGAAAGCAAAATACTCGCCCCAGTTAATGGCAAAACAAACGGCATCCATATTGCCGTTTGCATCCGGCACCATGTATACAGCAGAAGATTTAGAGTATGCACATATTTTTTCTAATGTGCTCAAAAATTCTTCTTCTGATTTGATATGATAAAAAGCGTAATGCTCTTTTTGCTGACGTAATTTCTGATAAAAAGCTTTCAGTTTCTCTTTGTCGTTGGTAATATTAATACACTTTTTAAATGCATCCTTATTTCCGAATACTTTATTGATATGTGTATTATTGGAGAAAGCCCATTTTTCGTAATGCTTTTCGTACAACTTGGTGTTTAACTCCAGCGCTTCGTTGATTGCCTGATTTTCTTTGCCCATAGCACCATACGTAAAGGCAATATTCTCCTCCACTCCTACGATGCTATGCATAATGCTAAACATCAGCGTAAATATTTTTTTACGACGGTAGATTTTCTTATTGTTCTCCACGCGCTCACTTACACGTAGCATGTTGTAGTAATAGGCATCATAGCGTTGTCCTTCGTGATATACATCCATTCGATTTACGTGAATGTAGCCCACCACATTATATTCGCGCTTACCGTTTGCATTGGTCCCCTGCGGATGCAACACTAAAACAACTAACGCATTATTATTTATAGACAAAACCGAATCCGGGAAATTGTGGAAATATGCCTGAAACGCAAACTTACCCTGACCTTTGTTGTTAATATGTTTTTCAGGAACAGAGATGATATCCTTGCATTGATGAAAGAAATACTTGGTATCCGGCACATAACCTAATACATCTAACACGTCACCCATCTGTGGCAGGAAGTTAATATCGGTTACGACAATCTCCAGCGGTTCTTCAAAAATATCATAGGAATCAATATCCAGCACCTGATAAGAGAAGGTACCATCAGGATTTTTCTCTACTCTTTTATAGTTTCGTTTTTGCATAAAAAAAATTGATAGGCAAATTTATGGCTGAATCTTGATGTACCATATTGTTGTTCGTAAATTTATTGCTGCATTAACGATGTTTTAATTGGAATATCGTAAAATACCAATTTATCAGTAGTCAGTACTTAGTAGCAAAAATAGCATCTTAAATTAAATAGAAACCTAATCTGTAATTAACTGAGCAGTTTATACATTTTACCCGGCAGCGAAACAATCAATCCTTTCATTTCCATTTGCAATAAAACACCCGAAAGTATGCTTTGCGTTAATTGGATTTTCGCCGTCAGTTCATCAATATGTATCTTATCCATTTCTTTTAAGAGGTCGTACACCATCTTTTCATTATCGTTTAGCTCTACAAATAACTGCGGTTGTATTTTTTCCTTCTTAACTGTATTTTCATCTAAATCCCAGTTCATGGATTCTATAATATCTTTCGCGCAAGTGACCAGATTTGCTTTATGTTGTTTAATGATTTTCAAACAACCAGCCGAATATTCATCCGTCACTTTTCCCGGAAAGGCAAAAACATCCCGGTTATAATTATTGGCAATTTCTGCGGTAATTAAGGCTCCGCCGGCAATGGCTGATTCAATAACGATGGTAGCATCAGTCATACCCGCCACAATACGGTTTCTGCTGGGAAAATTCTGACGATCAGGATTAGTTTCACTTAAAAAATCAGTAAGCAATGCTCCATTTTGTTGTAATTTTTCTGCAACACTTTTGTGTTGTGCCGGATACAACCTGTCTAATCCGTGCGCCAGTACCGCAATATTCTGCATATCGTATTTAAGTGCTGCTTTGTGTGCGCAAATATCAATACCGAAAGCCAGTCCGCTGACCAGATTTACATTATACCCCGCCAAGTCCGCTATCAGATTTTCGGTAATTTCTCTTCCATACTCTGTTGCATGGCGCGTGCCGACGATATTAACGAAGCGTTCTTTATTAAAATTAAAATTCCCTTTACTAAAGATAAACAAAGGTGCATCTACACAATTCAGCAAGCGTTTTGGATAACGTTTGTCATAATAAAAAAGCGTTTCAATTTTATGCTTTTCAATAAATTTCAATTCCTGTTCTGCGCGTTTCAGTGCCTCATAGGTATCCTCAAATGCAGCTGCCAGTTTTGGACCAACACCATTTATTTTCTGCAGTTTTGCCTGGGACAATTTAAACAACTTTTCAGTACTGCCCGCATAACTAATCAGTTGTTTAGCATTTGAATCTCCAACCCCTTTTAACAGACTCAGGGCTATTCCGTAAAACAATTCATTATTCATCACTCATTGAGAGACAAAAACACTTTGAATTCCATAAAAGTTGGAAAGATTTTTTTAAAAGAAAATTCAGAAATGAAAATTAATAATCCGTATAGCGGTTAAACATATTGGTACGAAGGCTGATACCTAAGAATAAATTGTTTTGTTTCAAAAACTCGTTTTTCTGATACCGGTAATTTACGAAGGCTTCAACAGCCAGATTAATTTTAGGATTAATAAGATAACCTCCGCGTGCTTCTACATTTATTAAACGTGTTTTCACGCCTTGCAGAAAATAATTAGCATATGCGGTTCCTAAATTTGGTGTAATTAAAAAGTCAGAAACAAAGATGTTGCTTCCGTTATGCTCATAGGTTTTATCTAAGCCCTGCACCACGTACTGGAATTTAGCGGAAGCCGTCCAGTGTTTGTACCAATAGTTTATAAAAGTAACCGACTCTAAGAAATTTGCCCCCAACGGGTGCGCCAATGACTGATTGAAGTTGGTATAACTTTGTTCGGGAGCTTTATGTGCGTACACAAACGGACGGACCACATTAAATTCTGACTGAACATCTAAATGCTTTACCTTAAAAATATCATACCCTTTGTAACCAAATTGGGCGGATACTTTTGTCCGGTAAAAGCCTTTTCCTTTTCTTGCAGCTCCTACATCCATATCATCCAGCATAATCTGTGTGTAGAAAATTTGTTTTGGAGATGCTTTAAATTTCATCCCGATTCCCAAAACTACGTTATCCGGAGATCCCAAAGCAAATTCCACTGGACGAATAAACGCAATAGGAATCAAATAACTGAATTCGATACCACGCACACGGTTTGAATCCGCATGAAACCAGGTTACTCCCTCAAAGAAGGTGAACTGCATCCATTTAGCCACATCTACGGTAATTAAATGGTAGGTTCCGTATTTCGTTTTAAAGTCTGATGGATTGTTACTCACATTAAAGCCATTAATAGGACCATAACGCATCACATTCAGCAGGTACACATATTTTATGCGCCAGAAATTCGTGGTTAATTTTAAGAAAGGCGTATTAGAGGCATTATCGCTCAAAAACAAAGAACGGTAGCCATCGCCCCAGAATTGCTTATCGTTTCCTACCTGTAAATTAAAGTATTTGTTAGGCGAATAAGATAAATAACCGGAGAACATCTGTGAATTTACT
>JADLAJ010000375.1 GCA_020848255.1 Chitinophagales bacterium | reverse complement strand
GGAAGTTTTCGATATCTTTTTTAGAATACAATCGGTTGCCTTTGCTTGTTTTTCTCGGCTTAAGAATTTCAAATTCCGTTTCCCAGAAACGAATCAGGGAAGCAGCCACATTAAACTGTTTTGCCACCTCACTGATGGTGAAGTACATTTTCTCTATTTCTTTTTCTTTGTAAGGCATAAAATTAATTTGAAAATGAATTAATTTGAAGATTTGAAAATGAACATAAAATTATATAATCGATTGTTTGCATAAAACTATAATTTTCAAATTGGCTTATCTTCAAATTTTCAAATTAATCAAACGCCTGATTACTTTGTTCAGCAATCTTAAGCATCTGATCGTATTGCTCCGGTGTTAAATCATTAAAGAAATAATTTACCGGGTCAATTTTTGTACCGTTTTTCCAAACTTCATAATGGCAATGCGGACCGGTACTTTTTCCGGTACTGCCCACCAGTGCAATGGTTTGTCCGCGTTTTACTTTGGTTCCAACACGCACCAATATCTTGCTGTTGTGTCCGTAGAGCGTTTCGTAGCCATAGCCGTGTTTAATCAGTACTTTGTTGCCGTATCCATCACCCTGCGGTCCTGCAATTTCCACCACACCATCTCCGGTGGCATAAACAGGAGTGCCTGTCTCTGCAGTGAAATCCAAACCAGTGTGCATTCTCGGTGTTTTATATACCGGGTCGATACGCATACCAAAGCCGGAAGCAATTCGTTTTAAATCTTTATTGGAAACCGGCTGAATAGCAGGAATACTGGCCAGCATTTCTTCCTTATTTTTAATCATCTTTGCCAGCTCATCATAAGACTTGGATTGTACAAAGGTTCTTTTTTCTATGCTTTCCAGTTTCTCCAGGGTAGCGGAAATGATTTCAGATTCCGGCAAGTCTTTCAGTTGTGCATAAATCTTGGATTTATTGATACCGCCGTTTCTCAGATTATCCGGTAATGGATCTGATTCAAAAATCACTCTGTATATATTATCATCGCGGTCGCCCATATCTTCCAACACTTTGGATAAGGCACCGATGCGTTTGTCCAGAATCTCGTATTTTTCCTGCATTTGCTTCAGCTGTATCTTTTCCGATTTTACATCCGGATTGTCAAAAAAGCTGTAACCCAACACCATGGCAAGGAAACCAAAGAAAAAGGCAGAAGTAAAGAATCCGGTGACACGCAAAATGCGCTGACCAATACTGAGCTTGTACTTCTCGTATTTTAAGGTGTTCGGATTGTAATAATATTTTTCCTTTTGCATGATGTTAGCCCTCCAAATTTAGCATTAATCCAATACTTTTCCAAAATTGATTTAAAACCCTGAAAATCAGTAGTGGTTGTGGATTTAAAAATTCATAGCTTTTTTAAAGGACCTTCGATAAGATAATTTTAGCTTTTGCAGGTGCGCTTCATCAAGAAACTTATAATAAGTAAAACCGCAGGCTAGTTTAATACAAAAGGACATTTTTATATTGCAGGTCTTTTTTTACCTTAGCAATATGGAAACTACAGCAACCGCATTACAGACCGTGCATCAATACTACCAGTATTTCAACGAACGAAACTGGCAGGGGATGCTCTCCTTATTGGATGAACAAATTCGCCATGAACCTAATCAGGGGGAACCGAGAGTTGGCAAACAGCTATTCACGGAGTTTCTGAAAGGAATGGATGATGCCTACGAAGAAACCCTGACGGATATGCTTATCTTCTCAGAACCCTCCGGCAACAGGTTTGCCGCAGAGTTTGTGGTAAACGGTATCTACAAAAAAGGAGAGCCGGGTTTCCCGGAAGCCCACGGACAGTCCTACGTATTGCCGGCTGCTGCTTTTCTGGAAGTTAAAGACGGCAAAATAACCCGCGTTAGTACTTATTACAACCTGGAATTATGGATAAAACTGGTATCATAAACACGCTGAGATATGTAGTGAAAAAAGGAGCTGACATTCTTTCTGCAGTGGATGATTTCGCGGGGGTACGCATGCGCGTCTTTCACGAATTTCCTTACTTATATGAAGGTACGCTGGAGCACGAGAGAGAATACCTGCAAACCTATTGCAAGGCAGCAAATGCCTTTTTGTTTGCAGCCTATGATGGTGATAAAATGATAGGCGCCACGACCTGTATTCCTCTGAAAGATGAAGTGGAAGAGGTGCGGCAACCCTTTCTGGACGCCGGTATGGACATTGATACCCTATTTTACTTTGGCGAGAGCGTATTGCTGCCGGAATACAGAGGGCTGGGATTAGGGCACCGCTTCTTTGACGAGCGGGAAGCACATGTGAGAAGTTTCGGAACGTATCGCCATATGGCCTTTTGTGCGGTCAACCGGGAAGCCAATCATCCTTTAAAACCTGATGATTACCGACCCAACGATGCCTTCTGGACAAAACGCGGATACCGCAAAAATCCGGACCTGGTATGCAGCATGAGCTGGTTAGATATCGGAGAGACTGAAAAAACGAAAAAATCACTTACCTTCTGGATGAAAGCATTATGATGATAAAAATTGCGAGCGCACAATATCCGATAAGTTATCATTCCTCCCTGGAAGACTGGAAAACCCATACGGAAAGATGGATAAAGCAAGCGGTGGCAGAACAAGCCGCAATCCTGTTGTTTCCTGAATACGGCTCAATGGAACTGGTCAGTATTTTTCCAAAAGAAATACAGCAGGATTTACAACAACAATTGGAGCAGTTGCAGACCATTTATCCTGAGGTTTGCAAATATTATGAGACAATGGCTTCCCGGTATAATGTGGTGATTATTGCACCGAGTTTTCCGGTAAAAGAAGGGGCTGTTTTTTACAACCGGGTGAATGTGTTTAGCGCGAAAGGGCATTGCGGTTATCAGGATAAATTTTTCATGACGCGTTTTGAAGATGAAACATGGCACATCCATTCCGCGCCCAAGGTGCTGACTGTTTTTCAAGCCGAGACATTGAAATTCGGTGTTCAAATATGTTATGATGTAGAATTTGCCATCGGCTCTAAACTGCTGTGCGATGCCGGTGCGGAACTCATTCTGGCACCGAGCTGCACGGAAACGATGCGCGGGGCCACGCGGGTGCATATTGGCGCCCGTGCCCGCGCGCTGGAAAACCAATGTTACGTGCTCGTTTCACAAACGGTGGGGAATGCCCTGTGGTCGCCGGCGGTGGATATCAATTACGGGTATGCTGCTGCCTATGCCACCCCAGATCTGGATTTCCCGGAAGAAGGTATACTGAAAACAGGTAACCCGCAGGAAGAATGCTGGTTGTACACAGAACTCGACACAGAGAAAATACAAAAAGTGCGCAATGTAGGGCAGGTACTCAATTTCCGCAGCCATCAAACTTTGTCGTATGGTTTTAAAGAAGAAGAAGTGGTGATTAGAATGGTGGAATGTTAGTTTTTTATGACAACAGTGCTACTCTGGCGCAGGTCTTCCGCAGGACGACCTGTGTCTACTAAATCAGGCGGTCTCATGACCGCAAACGAGAAGTAGGGTAAAAGTCTCCAAACCCAAACTACTAAAACTTTATTCCATAAAATTTATGGAATCTGACTTGTTTTTTTATCTCAATTGGTAAATAAAACAAACATGTCAGGTAAATATAAAGTTGGTGAAGATGTCCTGCCACACTTTTTAACTTTTACGGTGATAGGATGGATAGATGTGTTTTCCAGAGATACCTATAAAGAAAAGCTGCTGGAAAGTTTACGATATTGTATTGATGAGAAAGGCCTGACAGTTCATGCGTGGGTAATCATGACCAATCATGTACATCTGATAGTAAGTGCAAAAAATAATAAGATAGCGGATGTGGTTAGAGATATTAAAAAATATACGAGCCGGCAAATAATTGAATTGATTGAACAAAATCCGAAAGAAAGCAGGAAAGAATGGATGCTGAATATATTTTCATTTGCAGGCAAAAGCAACAATAACAATAAAAACTACCAGTTTTGGAAGCAGGATTACCACCCTGTAGAATTGAATACCTATGAAAAATTAAAACAACGATTAGTATATTTACATGAGAACTCGGTGCGTTCGGGTTTGGTTTGGGAAGCGTTGCATTATAAATACAGCAGTGCGATAGATTATTATACGAATGAAAAAGGTTTATTGAAAGTTGAATTTTTATGATCTTATATTGGGCATTTGTGGAATGCGGTCAGAGACCGCCAAAATCATTAGACACGAGTGGTCCTGCGGAAGACCTGCGCCAGAGTGTATTTGTGGAATGCGGTCAGAGACCGCCAAAATCAGTAGACACGAGTGGTCCTGCGGAACACTCGCGCCAGAATAGTGTGATTGTTGTTAAAAATAATTTTTTACCAATTGAATTAAGATCTTTTGCTTGTGGACTTAAAATAACAGGCTCAGGTGAATTATCAATAACGGATTATGGTGGTCAATTTTCTATTGAAAAAAGTATTGATCCTTTATAGTATTATGAAATAGATTTAGATACTGACTTACCATATGGTGATTATGAATATGGTAATGATTAACTAAACTCAATCCTAATTAGGTTTTATAATCTATTCAACTATAAATATATTCTTATTATCTCACTTAAAAGCATATCAAGATCTTGCGAAAAGTTCACTTGATTTAAATTAGGCACATTTTCCTTTTTTCTAATTGTATCATGTAGATAACTATCCGCTATGCCTCGCATAGTATTATTTAGATGATTCATTACAATTTTAAAACTCTTGGTTCCATAATTATTTGCAACTTCATTAAATGTTTGAAATTTGAAAAGTGGTGGAACATGATTCAAAATGCTTCTTCCAACCATTGCGACACTTAAAAAATTATTTCTAGAGTAATTGTCATTTATTTCATTACAGAGTTGAATTAATCTTGTAAAGTCAAAATTTACATTCTTTATTTTTTTGAGTTCTTCAATCCGTTCCATATGTATAAAAAGCCCATTATTAGGGCTTTTTTCTATTTCATCTTTTTCTTGTCCAAATTCAGTGTTTCCAAGAATATCATCAGTTACATTTTTTCCTGCTTTTTCAAGTCCTTCGGGTGGTATATGATACCGACCAAAAAGATTTTTCTGTGCAATTCCAAATTGTGGTGCTTGATTATAAAACAATTCCGGATCATTATAAATTTCATGAGTAAAAATTTGAAAAGAGTTAAGTTTATCTAAAAAATACTTTTGCCCACTAATTGTAAAATCAGTTTTACCTTTTTTATAAGCATTAATAACGACTTCAAGCTTATCTTCTGTAAGTCCCATTATATTGTAAGCTCCTATTACATTACTTATATAAATATTAAATTTCACTTTTATTTTTTTACCTGTTTAATACTAAATTACATAAATTTCCTCACCATTCCTTAAAACCCAATATTTTTATATTGTGACTCAATTTTTTATCTTTGTCGTATGCAAAGTATGTTAACGGCCAAAGAGATTCGCGCAGCGTTTTTAGATTTTTTTAAGAGCAAAGGACACCAAATCGTACCATCTGCACCTCTGGTGGTGAAAAATGACCCTACCCTGATGTTTATCAACTCCGGGATGGCGCCGTTTAAAGACCTGTTTTTAGGCATCGGAAAACCAAGCAACCCGCGCATTGCCGATACGCAGAAATGCCTGCGTGTTTCCGGAAAACACAACGATTTAGAGGAAGTAGGCGTAGATACTTACCACCATACCATGTTCGAAATGCTGGGCAACTGGAGTTTCGGCGATTATTTCAAAAAGGAAGCCATTGCCTGGAGCTGGGAGTTTTTGACCGAAGTATTGAAGCTGGATAAAGACCGTTTGTATGTCACCATTTTTGAAGGCAACGAAGCGGAAAACATCCCGAAAGATGAAGAGGCTTATCTGGAATGGAAAAAAGTGATTGCAGAAGACCGCATTTTGCTGGGCAATAAGAAAGATAATTTCTGGGAGATGGGCGATACCGGTCCCTGCGGGCCTTGCACCGAAATTCACGTGGACTGCAGAACGGAAGCAGAAAGAAAAGCTGTGGACGGCGCCACCCTGGTGAACAACGACCATCCGCAGGTGATTGAAATCTGGAACAACGTATTTATTCAGTTTAACCGCAAGAAAGATAATTCCCTGGAATTACTGCCGGCTAAACATGTAGACACCGGAATGGGTTTTGAACGTCTGGTACGCGTGATTCAGCAAAAGACATCCAACTATGATACGGATGTTTTCACAGGAACCATAGAAGCGATAGAAAAAATCGTGGGTAAAAAATACGACCGAAGTGATAGCAAGGAAGCGATTGCTTTCCGTGTATTGTCCGACCATATCCGTGCGGTGGCCTTCACTATTTCCGACGGACAATTGCCGAGCAATACGGGTGCCGGTTATGTGATTCGCCGAATCTTACGCCGTGCGGTGCGCTATTATTTCTCTTATCTAGACAGGAAAGAACCTTTGCTGCATTTATTAGTACCGGTGCTTGCAGAGCAATTTGCCAATGTATTCCCGGAATTAAAATCGCAGCAGGATTTTGTAGCGAAAGTGATTTTGGAAGAAGAAGCGTCTTTCCTGAAGACATTAGATAATGGCTTGAAGCGTTTGGATACCATCATAAAAGATTCCGATAAAATCATTAATGGGAAATCTGCTTTTGAATTATTGGATACGTTTGGTTTTCCAATCGACCTGACCAATTTAATCGCTTCTGAAAAAGGATTGTCTGTTGATGAGCAAGGGTTTGAAGAAGAATTACAAAAACAAAAAGAACGTAGCCGTGCGGCATCCGAGCAGGATGTAGATGACTGGATTACTTTGCACGATGGTAAATCGGTGTTTGTGGGTTATGATTCTCTGGAAGAAAAATCAAAAGTCTTAAAATACCGCAAGATAAAATCCAAAGGCAAAGAGCAGTTTCAAATTGTGTTGGATAAGACACCGTTCTACGCGGAAAGCGGCGGACAGGTAGGAGATGTGGGGCAATTAACGATTAACAATGCACAATTAACGATTACGGATACGAAGAAAGAAAATGACTTAATTGTTCATTTCACAGATGAAATTCCGGCTGATTTAAGTGGTGAGGTGATTGCCACCGTGCATCCGGAAACCCGTAAAAAAACAACCATTCATCATTCGGCTACACATTTGCTGCAGGCCGCTTTACAGCAGGTCTTGGGCAAACATATCGCACAAAAAGGTTCTTTGAACAATGCGGAATACCTGCGTTTCGACTTTTCTCATTTCGCCAAAATGACAAACGAAGAAATAGAACAGGTAGAAAATTTAGTGAATGAAAAAATCTGTCAGAATATTCCGGTAGTGATTAAAGAAATGCCAAAAGAGGATGCCGTGAAACTCGGTGCCATGGCTTTGTTCGGCGAAAAATACGGCGATGTAGTACGTGTGGTGATTATGGATGCCAACTACTCGATTGAGTTGTGCGGCGGTACGCATGTGGGTGCTACGGGAGAACTGGGCTTGTTTAAGATAACGTCTGAAAGCGCCG
>JADLAJ010000374.1 GCA_020848255.1 Chitinophagales bacterium | reverse complement strand
GTCGCTACCGGTGCTACTTCATCATACGTGATTGTTACTGTTGCAGGGTCACTTAAACCCGTTGCAGTCTCTGTCAATATATAAGTAATCGGTGTCGGGTCTGTTGTGAAGCCTGCATCCGGATTGAATGTCAAATCGCCTGTCGCAGGATCGTAGGTGTATACGCCTTCTCCAGGTACCGTCAGGGTTGTCTGTACACCCGGTGTTGCCGGATCTAAATCTACTGTCGTTGTACCAGGGGTTGCAGGACTGCCATTGAATAATAAATCATTCACTAATAAATTAACTACTGCATCCACTCCCGGTACATTTCCGTTATCTACGTCATCTATCGCTACAGGAGGACAATCAATAATATCTACAAAAAAAGTATCCGGCACAGACTGACAACCTGCTGGATTAGTTTGAGATACCAAATAAGTTCCTTCATTTATAACTTGTCCGTTTAGAATAAATTGGGTTGGATTAGGATTTGTAACGGAATATGCATTAGGTCCCGTCCAGACAAAATTATTTCCCGGTACTAATCCTTCTGCAGTTAATTTAATAGTATCTGATTTACATACTAAAGATGGATTATTAACACCAAAAGGGATAGAAGGTATTGGCACTACATCTACATTTTTAGTAACTATCGTACCACCGACGCAGAAGTCCTGACCTATATTTCTCTTAAAATATGTTGTTTGTGAAAGTATGCCTATCTCTGCACTGGTAAGGTTTTGCCCCGTAGCTCCAGCGATATTGGTAAAATTAATACCGTCTGTACTTTTTTGCCACGTATATGTTAATGGTCCAACATTTTGCGCTGTAATTACTCCATTTCTGCTTATATCTGATAATAAAAAAGCAGAAGGGGAACCAATAATATCTGTAGTTGGCAGGCCAAAACAAATTGTTTCATTACCCACAATTGTATCTACAGTTAAATCCGGTGGGTTACTCCAAACTGTTACAGCAGGTTCCTGAATTGTTCCACTTGTTTTAGTAATCTGAAACCCGTTTCTTGTCATTGGATCATTAGCGGATTGTGTTGTCATGGCTGTATAAGCTTTACACTGACTAAATTTTAATCCGTCAAACCCAATTGGGTCAGTTTCATCATTTGATCCTCCCCAATAGGACAAATATTCCATTGTTGTGTAATCTGCATTAATTTTCAGGAAAATTGCATCCTGACCGCCCGCATTTGCAGCCTGCAATGCAAAAGGTGTTGTTGTAAGAGATGGTGAACTAGAAGTTGAATAACCAAATGTATATACTTTTCCAAAATCATCAATATTTAAACCCATTAAGTTCACCTCATTACCACTACCCCCAACATAAGTACCTGCTAACATTGCAGAACCTGCTGCATTTAATTTACCTAAATAAAAGTCGTTAGCCCCACCGTTATATGTTGCATCGTAAACACCCGCCGTAATTGCAGCAGCAGAGGCACCAGAGGTAAAACCTCCAATATATACATTTCCGGCATTATCTACCTGGCCGCAGGTTAATGACATTGTATTTGCACCACCGTTAGGGTTAATATAGGTTCCCCAGGTTCTGGTATTTGTAGTAATATCAAAGACAACAACCATACCGTTTGTTCCTGTACCAGATAAAGTGGTTTGAAACGCACCAGTTGTTGCTATTATATTTGCTCCATTTGCAGAAGTGGTTGTACCAATGAGTGCTATTGAATTAGCTCCATTTGGTCTTACACATGTAAATTCATCTCTTGTAGCACCACCATAGTATGTGGAATATAAATATGCACTTCCTGCAGCATTTATCTTGCTCCAAAACCCGTCAAGTGCACCACCACCATATGTTGTTTGATGTGCACCTGCAGTAGTTGTATAACCGGTAGGTGTACTACCCGCTAAATATGCTTCACCTGCATTATTTATATAAACGAAATTACTGTTTGTACCTGTAACTCCTATATAAGTTGAATATACTAATGCTGTTCCGGTACTATTTATTTTGGTTAAAAAAGAAGTATTACCACCACCTGCGTAAGCCGGTTTTAGAGAACCCGCAGTTGTTGGAAAATCAGTGGAAGCGGTAACCCCTGTGATATATACGTTTCTTGATGGATCTAACTTTATGGTATATGGATTATCTGATCCCGTTGTACCACTCACATACGTCGACCAAATAAAACTACCAACACCGTTAATACCTGCAGGTTGGTCTAATTTCGACACAAACCCGTGTGTATTACCCGTACCAGTTGCTGTTGTTTGAAACACACCTGATGTTGTGGGAAAATTGGTGGAATTTAATCTGCCTACTACATATAAATTCTGATCTGCATCTACTTCTATACCATGATTGTGACCAGAACCTGTTGTACTTGCAAATGCTACATATACAGCCCAGCGTAATGCTATCGGGTCTATTAATAAAGTTTGCGATTTATCATAATCGCCGATTTTAAAACCTAAAATATTTTCTTTTGAAAGTTCATATTGGCATTGAATATTTACTCTTTTTCCTTCTTTTATCTGATATGCTATAGGTTCTGAATATGCTGTTTCCCCGAATATAGTTTTTATAATTAATTTCCCTTCTTTGTTTATATACATACCATTCAAGCCCTCGTATTGGAGTTGAATATCAGCAACATTCCCGCCTGGCTTAACCACCATATCATATTCTAAAGATAAATCTTCACTTGCATAAAGACGTGCGTCGATATTCTTATACACGTTTTTGTACCAAATCTCTTCATAGCTGCTTACATTATTTGCCCATTTACTTTTATCACTTCCTATAAAATAATTGAATTTCCCTCTGTCCTGATACTCTGATTTAATTTTCATGTCCGTACTCATACCAACGAAATTCACCATCCAGGCATGCTGAGGTATTTGCACGGATTTATTTGGCCTAGGCAGATGTTTCGCGTCTGCTTCTTCCACCTCATCTGTTAATTTATAACTTTCAATTAATTTCTCCTGATCTGCAATCGAAAGCATAAATCCATTTTTACGAATCTGCACTGTCGTTGCAAAACCCTGCGCCCGAAACATATCATTCGCATCCCACTGACCTTTGTTTTCGATAAAGTGTAATTGATTCTCGTACTTATTCAACAGCTCTTTATCAAATTCTTTATTTTCCTGAGCCATTGCTCCTATACCCAAGAGCAGCATTATTGTAAAAAGTGAAAAACTTCTTACTTTCTGAAAATTCATCATAATTCTTAAATTATTTTGTAATCTATTTATATTGTATCTGGATTTCATATCTGTTCTTATTTACGCTCCGTATTTTATTAAGAAAAGTTAACATATTTTATGGCTAACGGGTAAGAAGATGTAATGAATCATTTAAAGGTTGCATCTGTTAAAAATTAATTACATTTTGACCATTTAACTATCACAATAAATATTCTAAAAAATCGTTTTCCTATTTAACATATAATCTTGAAATTGCAGTTTTTTAAGGAGGATAATTTTATATTTATAAAAACGCTCCCTAAAAATAGTAAATCCATTTTTATTTTAGTGCCAAATTAACAATAAACGCCAATCTGTAATATGATTTTTATCATGTTGTTTAGTTGCAATAGTAATTCAAAGTGCATAGATAGCAAATTTGACTTTTATCAAATTGTACATTTTTACACACACCGTTGATAATGTTAAAATAAATTAAATTTTTCTGCGCTTTATTATTAAACAAAAAAAAAGGCTGCTCATCAGATGAGCAGCCTTGCCAGTTGGTCTTATTATGTATCTCTTTAAATTACAATTACTTATACTTTAATTTTTCTAAAACGGACAGACTTTACAAGGGTCTACCTGCATGTCAAATCGCTCGAGGGATTTAACATTGATGTTCCCGCCTACCACTCTGAACTCCGTTCTTCGGTTTCGCTGGTGTTCATACTCTGAACATG
>JADLAJ010000373.1 GCA_020848255.1 Chitinophagales bacterium | reverse complement strand
GTTCGGTCTCTCTTGTTGTAAAATTTAATTGCATTCATGCAAAGATAGGCATTAGTAATAAGTTGTAAGTAGTATGTGTAAGATTTTATCTTAAATACTGAATGGAATTATCAGCACTTATTTTTATAAGTTTGGACGGGAACTTATAAACGGAAGTATCGTATTTTTTATCTACAATAAAATCAACTTTTTTCTTTATCGTGACTGAAATATCTTCAAAAGAAACAGGATTTTTTTCACCGGAGACATTTGCAGAAGTTGATACAACAGGGTTTCCGAATTGCCGGATAAGCTGCCGGCAAAAATCATGATTTACAATTCTTATAGCAATGGTATTATCTGCATTTATAACATTTGGCGCAAGTCCTTTTGGATTGGAATAGATAACAGTAGTAGGCAATTCGAATGAACTTATTAATGCTTCTGTTTCTTTCGTTATTGCTATATATTTTTTTAGCATTTCAATAGAATCTACCAATACAATCAGGCTTTTTTCCTTAGGTCTGTTTTTTATGTCAAAGATTTTTTCGACGGCGGTTTCATTCGTTGCATCACATCCGATTCCCCAGATAGTGTCTGTCGGATAAAGGATGGTTTTCCCTGCTGTTAAAATTGTTGTTGCTTTTTTTATATCTGTCTGCATAAATAAAAAACGTGCAGTAAAGATACTGCACGTTTTTTATTTGAGATACATTATTTGTTATTCCGGCAAATACAAGATTCCGTATTTATAGTGCTTTTTCAGTGAACCGTGAATCAGTACTTCATTTTTCCAGAGATGATCGGATAACTTAGGGGCAAACAGCATATCAATATCTTTATTTCCAAACAGGGTTTTCCGTAGAATGATTTTACCGTTTTTATCCATTTTCACTAAATCCGTGATGATTCTTCCGCTAACATCAGCTTCTTTTCTTTCTGAAAGCGATTTAGCATCATTAAAAATAAAGTAATAATTGCCGTTATATTCACTAAATGAAAATGAGTTGTAATAATTGGTATTTGCAAAAGTAAAACCTTTATCAATAATGGATTCAAAATCTCTTTTTCCATTCTGATCGAAGCGGGCAACGATAATATCATCTGTGTGATAATAAGTGGTAGTTCGGGATCCGCTGGAAGAGTAGGTAGTGGTAGTGGTTATGTAATCTTTTTCAAAGCATATGGTAACGGCTTTTGTTGTTCTGTCAAACATTACCCGTTTTACTTTAAATGCCATAGCTCCCTTGTCCGCTTTCTTCTCGCTTTCACCGAAAAGTTCCTCTTTAACCGCTCCTTCAAATGGATACAAAGATGAATTAAGAATGGCTCCTTCAGCATTAAGTATAACACAGTATGTTCCATTTGCTCTCAGTGATTTATTGTTTGAAATGTTCGTATATGAACCAACAACCATTACATTTCCGTTTTCTAAATCTACCACACTGCCGCTTAACGGTGCTGCATCATTAAGTTTTACGATAATATCCTTGTACACATTTGCCGATGTGATTTTTAAAATGTGAAACTTATAATTTGGTGTTTTTCTGTCTTTATCATTTGCATAATGTTTGGCAGCAAAATAGACATCTCCGTTGTTCAACACAGAATTATCAATTAAATCAAAAGTTCTGTCGGTATATGAGAGCGTTTTGTTTACCTTATACAACACTTTCATCTTATCATCCATCACTAAGAAAGAAATTTTCTGATTTACCGATTTTGCATCCTGTAAACCCTGAGAATACATATACAAAATTTTTGTAGAGTCGTAACTCATGAAAGAACCTTGAATATCGGAATCAAAACCCATATTTATACCGATACCCATAAAAACAAAAGGTTGTTTGAAATCATACGGATACTCCAGAATCTTTGTAAAATTAGTATTTAAGGTGTTGGATTTTGTTGGCGTAGTATAGGTTATTATTCCCTTATCTTCTTTTTTATCAATTCCTGTCATTAAAAAATAATTACCGCTTCTGGTTGTGTACACATCTTCCAGCGACAAATCACTTTTTCCATATTTATATTCAATTTCCTGTTCCCCTAATGCATTATGCTTGAAATCAAAGAAGAATAGTTTAGTGTTCTTCATAGATTGTTCTACAACATAATAGGCTTTATCTGTATGCCCGCCATATCTGAGAAATGACATCATCCCTCCGTCTTTTTTGTATTCAGGGCCCCATTCAATCTTCACTTCCTGTGCAAGTAAAACGGTTGTTAGCAGTAATAATAAAGGTGTAAGTAATTTTCTCATTTTATATTGTTTAATATTCTAGTGTAAAAATATACACATTAATACACATAATAAAATGAAATGAAAAAAAAATTAAGAAAACAGACAAATAAAATGAAAAAGCAATAATTGAATTAAACTAAACCTTTGTACACATCCATCATTTTATCCGTCATTTTTTGCGGATTAAACTTTTGAATCTGTTGCATAGCCTTAGCTTTTATTTCGGCGGCCAGTTCCAGATTGTAATAAATGAAATTAATGGCCGCAGAGATTTCCTCCACATTCGTCGGATCGATAAAGATACAGGCATCGCCGCCCACCTCCGGCATGGAAGAAAGGTTGCTGGTGATAACAGGCTTACCGCAACGCAAAGCTTCCAGAATAGGCAAGCCGAATCCTTCGTATAAACTCGGATACACCAAACCCTGCGACATATGATAGATAATTGGCAGTTCGTACCAAGGCAAATCCTTCAGAAAGAACACTCGGCCTTCCAGTTGTTTATCATAGATATATTCTTCTGCAGCACCGTATTCATCGCCGCCGTTCGAAACCGCCACCAGGTGTTTATCCTGATTTTCAGGCAAGGTCATGGCTTCCAGTAAACGTAAAAAGTTTTTGCGCTTACTGATAGCACCCACATATAACACGAAATCTCTCGGTAAACCATATCGCGCAAAGTATTCTTCTTTAAGTACATAATTGCACTCATGCTCGTACTCTTTATTCCAGGTTGGATACACCACGTGAATTTTTTCTTCCGGCGTTTTGGTCAACTCTATTAAATCCTGTTTAGTTTGCTCACTTACCGCAATAATGGCATCCGCAATATGGCAGGCTTTTTTTGTTTTGTAAGCATACATCTGACGGTCTATAAACGGAAAAGTTTTAGGTAATTTATGAAAAATAACATCGTGAATGGTCACAACTTTCTTGATACCTGCCGGCAATTCAGGCACTTCATTGCTCAGGCCGTGATAAACATTGATTCCGTGCTGTGCAATATCATCCTCAACCCCTTTGAATCTCCAAAGATCCGCGCTGAATGCATCAGAAACAACCGTTCTGTCTACAAAAGCTGGGTATTTATACTGGCTGTCTTCAAAATATTTCTGATGTACAAAAATTTTATATTCTTCATTCGGATAAAACTGCAGTAGTCGATTAAACAGTGTTCGGGAATAATTCCCCAAACCTGTTTTATTGTCATACAATCGTTTTCCGTCAAAACCTATTGTCATAGTAGTAAGTAATAAGTAGTAAGTAATAAGTTATTCAATAGATTTAATTAATCCTCTAATTATTTTTGAAATTTCATTGCCATATTCAAGATTTTCTGTAAGATCCTCCGTTGTAATATAATCCAACCTTTGTGCCAAATACAACATTGATTTTACTTCACTGCATGAACCGATAGAATAATATAAAAATCTTTTAAATTCAGCATTTGAACTTCTGTCAAATCCTTCCGCAATATTATTCGAAATAGAAACTACTGCATCACAAATCTGGTTTCTGAAAGAAAAATCTCTGCTATCTTTAAATAATTTATAAATAATTACAGCATAATCCTGTGATTTCTGCCATGCAATAATATCTTCAAATCTTTGTATTGCCATTCCTGTCAGTTATAATACTTACCACTTATTCCTTACCCCTTACTGCTTTATACTAAACCGCCACATTAAAATCTCTCAAGGCATCATTTAAAGATGTTTTGGTATCCGTACTGGCTTTGCGCTGACCGATAATCAGGGCACATGGCACCTGATACGTTCCGGACGGAAATTCTTTTGGTATTGTTCCCGGAATCACCACACTTCTGGCCGGCACTACGCCGCGGTATTCTTTTGGCTCTGGTCCGGAAACATCTATTATCTTAGTTGACATCGTTAATACAACATTCGCCCCTAAAACAGCTTCCGTTTCCACACGCACGCCTTCCACCACGATACAACGGGAACCGATGAAACAATTATCTTCTATAATCACCGGAGCTGCCTGTACCGGTTCCAATACGCCGCCAATACCCACACCACCGCTTAAATGTACATTTTTACCGATTTGCGCGCAACTGCCCACCGTTGCCCAAGTGTCTACCATGGTACCGCTGCCTACGTATGCACCGATGTTCACGTACGAGGGCATCATCACCACGCCTCTTTCAAGAAAGGCTCCATGACGTGCAATAGCATGTGGCACTACGCGCACACCAAGCTCTGCATAATTCCTTTTCAACGGAATTTTATCATAAAACTCAAAAGGCCCCACCTCTATGGTTTCCATCTTTTGTGTCGGGAAATAAAGGATAACCGCTTTTTTCACCCAGTCGTTCACCTTCCATCCGTCGGCAGTAGGTTCTGCTACACGCAATTTTCCTGCATCCAGCAGCGTTATAACTTCGTTAATAGCCTTTAAGGTAGTTTCTTCTTGCAAAAGATTTCTGTCGTCCCAGGCATTTTCAATAATTTGTTGTATTTGATGCATAAAAAATCCGAAATTTGATTCCAAAAATAAATATTTAAAAATATGGATAAGGTTAAAGTTAAATTAAATGTAAGCACAAAATGGGTTATCCTGTTTTTTGTGTTAACAACTTTCACGGCTTGCAGCAACAAGAAAAAGGTAGAAGTGAAAAATAAAGACGGCGTAGTGGTGGAAAGCTATTTCGTAGACAAAAAGCATCCTGATGTTAAAGTGGGCATTTATAACAAGTATTATGACGATGGCAAGATTCTGGAAGTAGCGAATTACACGAACGGAAAACTGAACGGATTGCGTACACTGTATTATCCTAGCGGCAAAATCATGCAGACAGAAAATTATGCTGACAATAAGTATGAAGGAAAATTTGCCGCTTATTTTGAAGACGGCAGCTTTCAGCAGGAAGGTGAATACAAAGACAATATGATGAATGGTGTCTGGAAAAATTATTTCACGGAGCCCAAAAACAAGGTAAAGGAAGAAATTACCTTAAAAGACAATCATGTAAACGGACCGTATAAAGAGTACTATAACAATGGCAATCTCTTTGCTTCGGGGAATAAAAAAGAAATAATGGAAGATTTTGATGTATTTGACGGTGAGGTGGAAATTTATGACTCGCTGATAAATAACAAACTTATCCGTAAATTGCATTTCGAAAACGGACGTCAAGTCTCTAAAGAAGAAATCAATAATTAAATATTTTATGAAGAAATTACTCTATTCCCTGTTGTTCGTCGGTATAATGACAGCCTGTGAAAGTACCACAAAAACATTTGGCGATGCATTCACCGCCAAGAATCCTGTTTCTGTAAACGATGTTTTGGCGCAGTTAAAAACCGCTAATGAGTTGAAAGACATACAGATTGAAGGAAAAATTGAAAAAAGCTGCATGAGTGAAGGCTGCTGGTTTACGATAAAAGATGCTACAGGGACGGAAATTACATTTGATGTACAAGACAAGAAATTTAAAGTACCGACCAACAGCCCCGGAAGAACGGCTGTAATACTGGCAGATGCGGCTCAGGACAGCACATCTGAACAAAAAGTAACGCTGTCTGTTAAAGGCATGATGTTTAAATAAGCGTTAACTACTTAAAAAAAACATTTTACTGTTGTCAATTAGTGAAAAAAAACTATCTTTGCACTCGCTTTTATAAAAAAGCAATGATTCCGTAGCTCAGCTGGTAGAGCAATACACTTTTAATGTATGGGTCCTGGGTTCGAATCCCAGCGGGATCACAGGTGCCAAACCCAAAAAACGCTTGCATATCAGAGGATAGCAGGCGTTTTTTACGTTACACATGTTTTATTGTTATATCATATACTCAGAAAAATTAGACAAGTTTTACGTCGGCAGTACGGAAAATATTGAAACCCGCATTGCCCAACATAATGCAGCAATGTCAGATTTTACTTCTAAAGGCATCCCCTGGAAACTAATGTATTCAGAAGCTTTCGGCTCACGAACAGAAGCTGCGAACAGAGAGCGGGCTATTAAAAAGAAAAAAAGCAGAAAATATATTGAATATCTCATTGCTGCTAACTTTTAATGTATGGTCCCGGGTTCTCCCGATAGCTATCGGGACAGCGGGATCACAGGTGCCAAACCCAAAAAACGCTTGCATATCAGAGGATAGCAGGCGTTTTTTACGTTATAACGATTTCTAAATCTTTGATTACCTATGGTTTGGGGCTTTTTAGAACAGCAAGTGACGCTTGCAGCTAAATACCTGCCGAGGTCGGGGTTGGCTCATAGTAAAGAATGATATGCCCGCCATTAAAAACTTTTGTTTTCATAAGCTTAAATACTGTTCTGTCGTTTATATTTTCAAACAGAGGCAATCCTTTCCCTGCTATAAGCGGGTGAACACAAAGCTGAAGTTCGTCAATCAAGTTGAGTTTCAATAGCTGGATGATTAAACTGCGGCTACCAATAAAAATATCTTTGCCTGATTGCTGTTTGAGTTCTGTAATCGTTTTTTCAAGATCTTTTTCCGCCAACTTCGCACTGTTCCATGTAACATTCATCAGTGTATTTGAAAAAACAATTTTTTGAATCTTATCTATTGCCAGAGCAAAGTCATTCATTGATTTTTCTTCTGAAGGATGTTCTAACATTGTTCGCCAAAACTCCATAAGTTGATACGTAATTCTGCCATATAAAATCACCTCTCCTTCACTCAACAGCTCCTGATAGTGGCGGTGAATTTCCGCGTCCGGCAATCCTGCGGTATGGTCGTAAATACCGTCACGGGTTGTAGTTATTGCTGCAATTACTTTTCTCATAGTTTGTTATTCGTCCTTATCTTAATCAAATTATTATTGAGTTGGAATTTTTTTCGCCTTTAGCAGGTGACGCTTGCTGCTAAACACCTGCCGAGGGCGGGTTTATTTTTTTCCACTTCGTTTTGTCATTTTCATACCATTGTATACAGAAAATGATGTTTCAATTTTAGCATCTGACATTAATTTCTGTAATGTACCACCTAATGTTCTTTTAGTCCTTTCACTTTCTTCTAAAGCTTGAAGCAGAAGTTCTGTCGAGAAAGATTGTTTTTCTGAAGCAATGAAAGTTGTAATTCTTCTGATTGATTCATCCTTTTCTTCTGGATCAACAATTAGCTCTTCATCAATAATATCATATAATTCTTCGTTTTCTAGAATGCTCATTCCTAATCCATACGGTAAGTTTAAAAATGATTTATCGCCTGATTGCTCAATATATGCAAGTTTAAATAAGTCTAAGTCTGAAAATGGAACATGAAAGTCATTAAATCGTAAAAAGACATTGCCATCTACTTTCATTTGTATGTGGAAATGTGGTTCAGAACCTAAATGACTGTTTTGATGTCCTTCTATATCTGTCTGTCCAACCGAGAAAGCCCATTCTATATTTTTATATTTTATCGTTGTCTCTAAAAATGAAGTTGTAGAAGTGTTTTCTTCTAAATCATTAACATTGACGATTGGATTTTCCACATTAGCTAACCATCTGAAATAACAGTCAAGTTTGAAGAATTCGATTGGATTTTTCAAATATGCATCAAAGTATTTCTTCTTTATACCTTTTGGGTAAGTAAACCAATGAAAACAAGGGTTAGATTTATCAATTGAATCCATCTTTTCTCCACAAAGAAAACACTTACCGATATTTAGATCGTTGATAAAGTCGTTATATACTTTGTCATGTTCCTCCTCAAGCAAAGTGATATGCATCTCTAATTCTTCTTCCGGAATTGATTCAAGAAATGCTCTAATATCTTTATTTTCGTATGGATTCATTGTCTTTTTTTCTTTTTCTAAAATGCCCCCCGCCCTCGACAGGTGTTTAGCGAAGCAAGCAATAGCGAAGCAAGCGTCACCTGTCGACTACCATTCCGTTTGTTTTGCAATTCCTTATTCATCATAATCAGTAATAAACTCCCAATCACTTTTATTTACTAAATAATGCCCTGCACTTGAATATTTATACTCCTCCGGCAAATTACACAATCCCGCATTAACAGGATTGTTATGTATATAATCTAATTTTTGAGTAAATACCTTTTCGCTATATAAATCTACAGATAAGGAGTCTGTCTTCCAAATCATATATTTCCTGTCGTGGTGGTTTACCTTACATGTATCAAGTAATATGGTATCGTTTTGTTGTAAATAAGATTTGATTTGCTGAGCAGTATATTTTAAAAAATCGCGTTGTACATTTTTTAGCAGGCAGGGCGATTTTATTCGCCAAATTATATGTAAATGATTGCTCATTATAACAAATCCATATACATTAATCCTGTTTTCTGTAACGAGGAATCTCAAACTGTTTATTATAATGTCCTTTGCTTTATCATCCTTTAATAAATGATTCCACTCATTAATCGTTGCAGTGAAAAACTGCGGGTGATTTTCTTCATAAACCATGTTGCAAATTTATAAAAAATAGTATTGCGCTTATTTACGGCTTGTAGTCGGCAGGTGACGCTTGCGCGCTACGCTTGCAGCTAAACACCTGCCGAGGGCGGGTTTTTTTTGTGTACAATTTGCCCAAATTGTCGCTGCACCTTCAGGCCTTTGTCTGAAGGTGTTTTTTTTACAGGCTATACTATAAAAATTCAGCCGGAAGTTGTTACACTTCCGGCTGCTCTTTATAGTACTTAAAACAAACAAATGCTTTATTCCTAAAAAATAAAACAAGTTAGATTTTAAATACAAATCCAACGTTAGCTAAGCTTTTTCCCCAGCCAAATTCGCCGTTTATACCCACTTTAGGGCTGAAATAATAACGAAGACCAAAATGCAATCCGCCAAATGCCAGTGGCGTTGTTCGGGAAAGATTTTTATAATACGCAATGGCAATACCACTGCCTGCGCTGGCGCCTACATACAAATCGAGTTTATCGGCGTGTTTTGCTTTGCTCTTCTTATCGGCTATTAACTGATAGAAGTGAAAATTGAAAATGATGCCCAGCGGAATATTAAATTCTCCGCTGTAATTTCTGCCGTAATGTGTTCTGCCGCCAAAGCCGGTGGTAAATCCAAGTCCCAGGTATTTATG
>JADLAJ010000372.1 GCA_020848255.1 Chitinophagales bacterium | reverse complement strand
GTGCTGATAATTCCATTCAGTATTTAAGATAAAATCTTACACATACTACTTACAACTTATTACTAATGCCTATCTTTGCATGAATGCAATTAAATTTTACAACAAGAGAGACCGAACTGCTGCATCTCGTAGCGCAAAGTGCTGCTGATTTACAAATCGAAGCATTTGCAGTAGGCGGTTTTGTGCGGGATAAAATTTTAAACAGAGATTGTAAGGATATTGATATTGTTTGTGTTGGCAGTGGTATAGATTTGGCAAAAAGAGTGGCCGATAACTACAGGCAGCGATATCCAAATGACGAATACCCGCATGTTGCTTATTTCAAAAATTTCGGTACTGCACAAATCAGACTGCACGATATAGAACTGGAGTTTGTGGGCGCCCGTAAAGAGTCTTACCGTCGCGAATCGCGCAAACCAATCGTGGAGGACGGTACACTGGAAGACGACCAGAACCGCAGGGATTTTACCATTAACGCATTAGCCATTTATTTGTCCAAAGAAAGATTTGGTGAGATTATCGATTCTTTCAATGGATTGGAAGATTTGAAAAATGGTATTATTCGCACTCCGCTGGAGCCGGAAATAACCTTTGATGACGATCCTTTACGTATGTTGCGCGCTGTACGTTTTGCCTCTCAGTTAAATTTCAGAATAGAGGATAAAACCTATCAGGCAATTGAACCGCTGGCAGGTCGCCTGAAAATAATTTCGCAGGAACGCATTACAGATGAACTGAATAAAATTATTTTATCGGCAAAGCCATCTGTAGGCTTTAAATTATTATTCAACACCAAATTATTACATCAGTTTTTTCCTGAAATGGTCAAACTGCACGGTGTTTCACTGGTAGATAATTACGGGCATAAAGATAATTTTTATCACACACTGAAAGTGCTGGATAATTTGTCTGAAAACACCGGCGACTTGTGGTTGCGCTGGTCTGCAATTTTACATGATATTGCCAAGCCTGCTACGCAGCGTTTTGAAGAAGGACATGGCTGGACATTTCACGGACATGAAGTGGTTGGCGCAAGATGGACGCCGAAGATTTTCACGCGTCTGAAATTGCCGCTTGATGAGAAAATGAAATTTGTACAGAAAATGGTAGCCTTGCATTTGCGTCCGATTTCATTAACCAAAGAAAATATTACGGATAGTGCCATCCGCAGAATTATTTTTGATGCCGGTGATGATCTGGAAAGCTTATTATTATTATGTGATGCGGATATCACATCCAAAAATGAAGAAAAAGTAAAACGGTATAAAGAGAACCTGAAACTGGTTTTACAGAAAATAAAAGAAGTGGAAGCGCGGGACCATATACGCAATTGGCAACCGCCGATTAGCGGTGAAATTATCATGCAAACGTTTAATATTAAACCATCACGGGAAGTTGGTATTATAAAAGAAGCGATAAAAGATGCAATTTTGGATGGAGTAATCCCGAATGATTATGATGCTGCTTATAATTTGATGCTGGAAAAAGGAAATGAATTGGGATTAACAATGAACAATTAACGATGGATTCAAAATTTCTGATCATCATTGCAGGACCGACTGCCGTTGGTAAAACAACAATTGCTATTCAGCTAGCCAAATATTTTAATACGGAAATTATTTCTGCGGATTCCCGGCAAATATTTAATGAATTGAAAATTGGTGTGGCGCGACCGAGCGAAGAGGAATTGAAGGAAGTAAAGCATCATTTTATTGCGAATAAAAGTATTCATGATTATTTCTCTGCAGGCGAGTATGAGCGTGAAGTGATTGCCTTGATGGATGAACTCTATAAAACAAAAGATATCGTTATACTTTGTGGCGGCACCGGATTTTACATAAATGCCATTTTAAACGGCTTTGACGAAATTCCGCAGATAGATGAACAAATAAGAGCAGACTTGAATCAACTTTATCTGGATGCAGGTATTGAACCCTTGCAGGAAAAGCTAAAAGAATTAGACGAAATAACTTTTAATGAGATTGATTTACAAAATACACAACGCGTTATTCGGGCGCTGGAAGTGTGTGTAGGTACAGGACAGAAGTTTTCATCCTTCAAAAGAAGAAATGAGCATAGAAAGTCCCCTTTAGGGGATTTAGGGGTTATCCCGGTAAAAATTGGACTGAATGTGTCCAAAGAACAATTGCATCATAACATCAATACACGTGTGGATGAAATGATGCGGAACGGTTTTTTAGAAGAAGCAAAGTCAGTGTGTAATTTCAGAAGTCATAATGCTTTGCAGACGGTAGGTTACAAAGAATTATTTGATTATATAGACGGTAAAATAAATTTACCAGAAGCCGTTGAGTTAATAAAATTGCATACACGGCAATACGCAAAACGGCAGCTTACTTTTTTTAATAAACATAAAGATTATACCTGGTTTGAACCTAAACAGGTTTCCGCTATCATCAGCTTTATTGATGAAGTGATAAAATAAATACATCACTTTTTTACGGGCTATTGGCTACTTTTACAACGCTATGTTTGCGAAAGCCGCACGATATTATGTAAATTCTTACAAAGGACTTTCCAGAGAAATCTGGCTGCTGGCGTTTGTCAACCTGATAAACCGATGCGGCACCATGGTTATTCCGTTTATGATGTTGTACCTGACGTCCCAATTAGGTTGTTCTATCAGTAAAGCAGGAATTGTAATGAGCCTGTGGGGAATCGGTGCTTTCATTGGAAGTTATTTCGGCGGAAAACTTACCGATAAGGTTGGGTTTTACAAGATACAGTTATTCAGTTTGTTTTTTGGCGGCGTTGGATTTATCATTCTGGGTCAATTGCAAAATTATTATGCAATTTGTATGGTTACCTTTTTGCTGGCCATGGTGAATGAAGCTTTTCGTCCGGCAAATTCCGCAGCGATGGGAAGATTCAGCAACGAAGAAAACCGTATGCGCTCGTTTACACTCATGCGTTTGTCTTTTAATTTAGGATGGTCTGTCGGTGCAGGCATTGGCGGCTTTGTGGCGCACCATTCATATAAGTTATTATTCTGGGTAGATGGAGTTACCAATTTACTGGCAGCATTACTGCTTTTGTATTTGTTACCGGATAAACACAGCATTCAGCAAAAAGGCATTCATCACGAGAGCAAACAAAATATATCCATTTTATCAGATAAAGCCTTTGTGCAGTTTATTTTAATTTCTGTTATCTACTTAAGCTGCTTTGTACAACTATTTACAAATTTGCCCGTGTATTTTAAGAAGGAATTGCATTTCGAAGAAAATTTTATCGGGTACTTATCTTCCTGGAACGGTTTACTGATTGTTCTGATTGAAATGACCATCATTTTCTGGATTGAAAAAAACTGGTCGAAGAAAAGAGCAGTGACGATTGGTGTGGCGTTTCATGTAATAGCTTATTTAATGCTGGTGTTTTTTCAGTTACCATTTTGGGGTGCGTTTATCATGATGACTTTAATTACCATTAGTGAGATGCTTGCTTTCTCCGTGTTGGTTAGTTTCTGGATGGATAGAACCGATGACACTAACCGCGGACAATATGCCGCCATCTGGACGATGACATGGGCTTTTTCGCAAACGGTAGGACCTCTCTTAGGTTCTGTGATGGCGCAATATGCAGGATTTAAAATGCTCTGGCTGACAGTCGCACTATTGAGTACAACGGCAACATTTTTATACGCAAAAATTATAAAGAATTAATGACACGCATCGGTATCTTATCAGACACGCACGGTTATTTAGACGATAAAGTTTTTGAGTATTTCAAAGACGTGGATATGATCTGGCATGCAGGCGATATAGGCACCTTGGAGGTGACAGATAAACTGAAAGCATTCAAGCCATTATACGCTGTGTATGGAAATATAGACGGACAGGAGTTGCGTGCAGAATTTCCGGAAGATCAGCTGATACTGGTCGATAATTGCAAAATTCTGATTACACATATTGCCGGAGCCGTTGGTAAATACAACACACATGTAAACGGTATTATAAAAAATGAGCAACCGGATATCTTAGTATGCGGTCACTCGCATATAGTAAAAGTGATGAAAGATCCGAAATATGGTTTCCTGCACATTAACCCAGGAGCGGCAGGTATTCACGGGTTTCATAAAATGCGTACCATCATCCGTTTTGAAATTGAGAATGGCAAACCACAAAAAATGGAGTTGATAGAATTAGGCCTGCGTGGCAAAATCTGATTTCTTGTAATTAACAATCCTTATTATTTATTTTCGCTGTTTCGGTATCGATTGTGTAATTTTATAAGACAAAATTTACATTTACAAATCAACAGATATGGCAAAGAAAGCAAAAAACTGGCATGATGAACATATAGAAATATCCAGTGTCGGACAACGGCTGGCGGACTCTGTTGCGAGCGGTATGGGTTCCTGGCGATTTATTATTATTCAGACCATCATCGTTGCAGTATGGATGAGTTTGAATGTTGTCGGATTTGTCCATCACTGGGATGCTTATCCGTTTATTTTATTGAATTTATTGTTTTCTACGCAGGCTGCTTATGCCGCTCCTATTATCATGATGGCGCAAAATCGTCAGAGTGACAGAGACAGGGCACAGGCGCAGGCGGATTATCAAACGAATATAGATTCAAAGCTGGAAATAGAAGCACTGCAAAAACATTTAAGTTTAATAGAAACGGAAAAGCTGGATAAAATTATTATAATGCTGGAAGAAATGAAAAAAGCAAAATAATATTATTTAAGATTTGCAGGAAACCGAAATCAATACTTTTACAAAGCAATAAAAGACACAAATGACAAAATATTTTTTCACTTTATTGGTGGTCGTTTTTACGGCCAATTTTTCAGAGGCACAAACGGCCAAAGATTATTTTGTGAATGGTGTGAAGAAAGACCAGGCAGGCGACCATGCCGGTGCTATTGAAGAATATTCCAAATCCATTGCAATCGATTCTACTAAGTTTCAAACATTCAATAATCGTGGGATTTCCAAAAATGATATAGGAGATTTGAAAGGTGCCTTGAAAGATTATAACAAAGCAATAGAATTAAATCCTAAAATTGCAGATACTTATAACAATCGCGGAAATGTAAAAGATAAACTGAAAGATTATAAAGGCGCCATTAAAGATTATACCAAAGCCATAGAATTGGACCCGAAAAATACATTTGCTTTTTATAACCGCGGGAATTCTAAAACGGATTTGGGCAGTTATTCGGAAGCCATCAAAGATTTCACCAAATCCATTGCCTTGAAACCGGATTATGCCAGAGCCTATTTTAACAGAGCTATTGCCAAACAGCACATTAATGATAAAGCGGGTGCCTGCTCCGATTTCAGAAAAGCAGAGAAGTTAGGCTACTCAAAAGCTAAGGAAGAAATTAAAAAGAATTGTCAGTAGTTATTCTTTGAATTCAATTCCGTTCTCTCCAACATAAAAGGAAGATTTTTCGTCACGGACATACATTATTTTAAAATCTTTATACTGTTGGATATTGGTATAAACCGATTCTCCATCCGTTACTTTTGTATATTTCGGGGCAACAAATTTTCCGGTATTCGGGAAATAAAATCCGTACTGGCCGTCAAAGGATTCAATATTGAAAACACCCGTTTTATAAGGACTTACTGAAATGTATTTATATTTTACAGGCACCAGTATTTTACCGTCTTCATCCGTTAATCCATACATGCCGTGCAGTTTGACAATAAGCAAGTTTTCATCGAAACTAACATAGCCCGCCTGCACCTGATCGTAGATAGGCGGCACTCTTTTATTTTTTGCGATATTGGCAAATCCCGTTTTTCCGTCTTTCATGCAATAACACAGATTCTTATTGTAACCCAGACAAAAAACAGCGTATTTCGCTTTCAGTGCCGCTAATTCTTTATCGTAATCGTATTCTCTTTCATCCGAATTCTCCAAAGAGATGGCATCGGGTCCAGCCACCAAAATTTCACCGTTATCGGATGGCCTTCTTATCCGGAGAGCTTTGATAATTTTTGTTTCGCTTGTATTTACAGCTTTCCATTCCACTTCATTTTTAGTTTCCGATAACTGTTTTATCTGGCCTTGTGCCACCGGAACAATGATGTCTCCGTTTACATTGGCAATGCCCAGTTTTCCGTTGTTCCGTAACAAAAAATAATCCGATTCCACTCTCGCTATGGAATCGTATGCCGGTTGTATAATGATTTTGGATAAGCCGGATAATCCGTATTTGTTATTCTTATCTTTTACGATAAATAATTTGAAACTTTCTCCGAGGTATTCCTCTCGGATGCTTTTAAAATCAGGCTGAATCAGGATATTGTTATTTTCGTCAATTACGCCGTAGCTGCCGTTTTTAACAACAATGGAGCAATGGATTATCTTGTTTTGTGTGCGGGAATAATCGGAAAAAAAAAGCGATACACTGTCGTACAGCGCAGGAATTTTAAGACTGCCATTGATGTCGGAGAATCCCCAAAGATTACCTTTGCGATAAGGAATCAGTGTTACCGGACTTTGTGCAAGAGAAACACAGGAGAAGCAAAATAGTATGAATAGCAGTAGTATTCTTTGCATTATTTTTCCAGTTTAAAAGTGAAGCTTCCTGTTTCTATAGTTTTAAGCACATGCGTATAGGTGTCCATGGTGGAATAGATTCTTTTTACCTCTTTCACAACTCCATTTGGTAAATCTTTTATTACGGCATTGTTCGCTATTTTCCTGTAAGCGGGAGAATTATCATAGCTGTATTTCAGCACGCTCAATTTGTTTTTTTCAAAACGCAGGTAGTGTTGAAGGATGCTGCCATCTGCCAGCGTATCGGTGCCGGCAGGTTTTAAAGGATACAGTTCATCACAAAGGTTGTAATGCCTATTTTCTGCTTTTCTTATGATGAATTTATCGTCTGCCACCTCACCATAAATAAATAGACCGGTGTTTTGATTGGTATAATAGGCGTTATAATCGGCACCATCTTGCCTGGTCATTTTACTGATGTTGAGCGCTTCGTCATCCTTCTCATTAAAATACTGAGTGGATGTCTGAGCATCACGAAAATCCCCGTCCGCATCGAAAAAAGAAGTTACATAAGTAGATCTGAATTTGAAGGTAACAACGGTATCCCGTAAATTTTGTATCTCCAATTGCTCAGAGTTTCTACTTCGTTCGTAACAATTCTCTGTTGCCGTATCTCTGTAATTGGCATACAGAATTTCACCTATGTAGCTGGTCGTTCTTCTGTTGTCGTTATAGTATTTTATTTCACTCAAATCATTCTCTTCGCCCCGGTATTCCACCGCAATAATTGCCTGTCCTTTCGGAATATTCTTCAAAAGCCCCAGATTATCGAGTAACTCACAAAAGATACTTTTTTCCTGAACACCTTCGCTCACCCAGAGGTGTACATCCAGTTCGGGCCTAAACAAGGAATACCTTGCCGCAGGTTTTCCGTAAATAGTTTTTGTCTTGCCGTCTTTGAAAAAACCTCCTTGCGACAGGAATTCTTGCTCCGAATAGTATTTATACACAGAGTCAAAGCTTACTGCCGTTTGAAAGTTTTTCAATAAAAGAAACGGCTGCTTCCCGTTAAAATATAATAAAGTGCCGCTGTCTACAACAGAAAGAAAGGCTCTTTGGTCAGAAGTCAAACGTTTATTCCGGAGATGGTAATAATCATCGTGGATGGAAAAACTTTTATTTTGAGCAAAAGAAAACCGGATAAAAACAATAAAGGAAATGAAGAGCAGTTTTTTGAGCACAGGCAATTTGATTGAGTATCAAAAGTATTTATAATTTCTCTAAAATAAAAAATCCGAACCAGTATTGATTTGGATTATTGGGGGTTAGAGGTTGCTTTTTT
>JADLAJ010000371.1 GCA_020848255.1 Chitinophagales bacterium | reverse complement strand
TGACCTCTTTCGTTCTTACGTATATGTTTATACCTTCTATTATCAAGGTGGCAAACATAAAACATTTATTTGATACCCCGGGCGAAAGGAAATCACATCATGGCGTCATTCCTACATTGGGCGGGGTCGCTATATTCGGTGGCTTTATGATTGCTTTTTGTCTTTTTGCTTCTTTTGACCTGAGAACTCACGAGATGAAATTTATTTTGGCAGCACTGTGTTTTACATTTATGCTCGGTGCAAAAGACGATATAGTAGAACTGGTTGCATCAAAGAAATTCATCGGACAGATTTTCGCTGCTTGTATCATCGTTATTTTAGGCGAAGTACGCATCACCAGTTTATATGGCTTGTTTGGAATATCTTATATCAACGAGTTTGTCAGTATTGCGTTGTCTGTTGTCACTATTATTTTTATCATCAATGCCTTTAATATTATCGACGGAATCAATTTGCTGGCAGGAAGCATAAGTATCTTAATGTCGGTTGCGTTTGGGGTTTGGTTTTATTACTACGGCTTTTTTGATTATGCGATTCTGGCGGCGGCAATGAGTGGGGCTGTTTTTGCCTTTCTAAAGTATAATTATACGCCGGCCAAGATATTTATGGGAGATTCCGGTAGTTTGTCTATAGGTTTGCTGGCCGCAGTTTTAGCTATTCAGTTTATTGAAAAGAATGAAATGGTATTACATAACGGCAGCAGTGATGGAGTTGAGATTATTGCGGCTCCGGCAATGGCAATTGCTATCCTGATCATTCCATTATTCGATACATTACGTGCTTTTACCTTAAGGATTCTGAATAAAAAATCACCGTTTTTGGCCGACAGAAATCATATTCACCACAGATTAATAGATTTAGGATTTTCACATATTACTGCTACGTACATCTTAATAGTAGTTAATTTATTGTTTATTATCGTTGTTTATTTTCTGCAAAGTTGGGGAAACCTGTATTTAATGTTGTTTGAATTGGGACTGGCCATGATGCTTACTTTCCTGCTTTTTTCTTTCAAGGTGAAAAAAAAAATGAACTCCCGCAAAACTGAGCCCTCCATGCAGTTCTCACTGGAAATGGATGCAAGGTAATTCTGTAAAAAATTATTGTACCCTGATATTTTGTTGTTTAAGGATAGCACAGAGTTCGCTGACCATCATAGCGGTGGCACCCCACAACACTTTTCCATCCAGATCATAATAAGGCGCCATTAGATTAAATCCAAGCGCATTTTTAATAACCTTCTCTTTAATAATGTCCTTTTCGAAGAAACGGTACAATGGAATTTCAAGTGTATTTGCCACTTCTTTTTCCTCCAGTATTAACGTTGGCACCTCGTTCAATAATCCAACAAACGGATATACCATGAAGTTACTTGCCAAAACATACACTTCAGAAAGCGGTCCCACCACTTTAATGTGTTGCCTTTCTATTCCGATTTCTTCCTGTGTTTCTCGCAGTGCCGCATCTAAAAAAGAAGTATCACTCTTTTCAATCTTACCGCCTGGGAAAGCAATTTGACCACTGTGTGCACCATCGTATACCGGTCGTTCAATAAATAACAGTGTGGGTGTATTGTCTACCGGATAGATTAAGGTCATGACGGCAGCATTCTTTGGTTTTAATAGCTGAGGTGGTTCTAAATTCTTATTTATTTTCAGATAAGGCTTCAGTAATTCGTGTGCCGCTTTGCCCGGCAACGGATGGCGGAATGCCTGCTGTAGTTCTGCTGTGAATTTTTCAAACATCACTCAAAAATAGAATAATATAATTCGAATTACAAAGCAGAAAGTATGTATGAATATTTTGTAGAAAAAATATGTTAAATATGCGTTCTCATAAAATAAATATTCACAAAAAATTCATAAATTTGGATACGTTCACAACACAACCTCTTCCAAATGAAAAAACTTATTACACTCTTTGTCGCGGCAACACTGTTGTTTGGCTGTACAAAAAACAATTCAAGTACAACGACACCAGAGCCGCTCTCCAGAATCGCATTCGGTTCTTGCTGTTCTCAATATTTGTCTGATAAGAAAATTTTTGACAGAATGCTGGAATTGAACCCGCAATTATATATTGCCGGAGGGGATAATATTTATGGTGACTTCTTTGCTTTGGCACCAGGTACCAAAGAATATATGGAAGGTGCATACAGACAATTAGGCGGTGATCAGTCATTCAGAAGACTTCGAGCCAAGGTACCTATGATTGCAACCTGGGACGACCATGACACCGGTGAAAATGATGGGACCACAACAAATCCGGTAAAAGCAATTGCAAAAGATTTATTTTTCAAATTCTGGAACATACAGCAAACAGACCCGCGCCATAACAGACCTGACGGAGGTATTTACGGTTCATATTATTTCAATGATGATGCCCGCAAAGTACAGGTAATTATGTTGGATTTGCGTTATAATCACTCAGCCTATAAAGCTTCAGGTGCAGGTGCAGCATTAAGCGGATATGATACTATGATGTCTCCGGATGCTACCATTTTAGGCGCTACACAATGGGCATGGCTGGAAGAAGAATTACGCAAACCGGCAAAAGTAAGAATCATCATGTCTTCGCTTCAATTTAATTCTAATTATGACGGCGGTGAAAACTGGGCAGTATTGCCATTGGAGAAACAAAAAATGTACGACCTGATTAAAAGCACAGGTGCCAATGGAGTATTCTTCTTAAGCGGAGATGTTCACTTTGCAGAATTTACCAAAACACAACCTGCTGGCTGGTATCCAATCTATGACTTTACTTCCAGTGGTATCACACACCACGAAGATAAGGTGGCGTCGAGAAATGATAATATCAGAGTTGGCAATGGCTGGCAATATGTAAATTTCGGATTCTTAACAATTGATTGGAATGCTTCACCGATAACTGTAAAAGCGCAGGTATTTGGCAACACAGCAGGATCAGGTTCTAATGGTTATCTGATACCGGATGATGCTAAGATTTCACATACAGTGACCTTAGACGAATTAAAATTCTAATTAATTAATTATTACAAATCATATAAAGAGGCCTGTTTTGTGCCTCTTTTTTTTATTTTTGAGCATGGATATTTTTGAACGCACCGAATTACTCTTAAAAGAAGCTAATGAAACCAGTATTTCTTCTGCCGAGGAACTGGAAAAATTTCGCATTCGTTTTTTAGG
>JADLAJ010000370.1 GCA_020848255.1 Chitinophagales bacterium | reverse complement strand
TACAAACAATCAGGAATCAAAAATCAGGAATCAAGATAGCTGTATCATTCTTCTCCCCTTCCGGTTTTGAAATGTACCAGAATTCAGGATTAGCGGATGTATTTTTTTATATCCCATTAGATACCCGACAAAATGCTGCAAATCTGATTAAAATATTAAACCCTGTTTTTAGCATTTTTATCCGAAATGAGATATGGTGGAACACACTGACAGTTTTAAAAGAAAAAAATGTCCCTGCTTATCTGGTGAATGCTAATTTAAATCAAAAGAGAAATATCTTTTATAAAAAATACCTCGATAAAACCTATCCGCTTTTCAAAAAAATATTTGATACCCAAACGTTTGGAAATACCAAACTGGAAAAAGTCATTGAAAACAAAAACGCAGTGTTTAATGATCGGATTTTAGAAGATTTCTGTAAAGATGGTTTTGTAGTAATTTTTGGGAGCAGTTGGGAAGCTGAGGATAAAATAGCCCTGGATTTCTATAAAAAAAACAAATCGAGAATTTCAAATTTAAAAATCATCATTGTCCCTCATGAATATGATGAATCAAAAAAGTCTGCATTAGAAAATTTATTTCAGGAAGAGATTAATTCTTACTCTTCATATGCCATACAGAATACAACTTGCGCTATACTTCTTCTTGACAAAAAAGGTATTCTAAAATATGCCTATCGATATGCAACTATTGCAGTTATTGGCGGTGGTTTTGGCAAATCAGTGCACAATATCTCAGAAGCAGCAGTGTATGGAATACCGACCATCTTTGGACCAAATTACAGTAAGTTTGAGGATGCAAAAGAACTCGTGAATTTAAACGCAGCTTTTCCTGTAAATGATTATATGAAATTTGAAAATAAACTTATTCAGTTAACCAATGATGCAGAACTAAGAACTGCCATTTCTCAAAAGCTAAATGTCTATTTTTCACAACAGGAAAACGCAGCTTACAAAATAATTGCAGAGGTCTTAAAATAAAAATTCCTGTATACTATTTCAGCATACAGGAACAGCGTGTTTATACGATTCCGACTTAATTAAATCGATTCTGAAGCAATGACATAAACCGTTCTACGGCTGCTGTTTTATCACTCCAGTTAAATTTATTCCATAATTTTTCTTTGCAATAGCCTTCTGCCGCTGCAAAAGAATTCATTGTTTCCAATTGTTTTAAACCTGCTTCGTACTCACCGAAATGATTGCCAAATAATTCGCGGACAAAAATAAATTTATCATTCAGTGCAATAGATTCGCTGAGTGTTTTAATCGATTTTGTACTTAAAGTTTCAGCAACCGTTTGCGGCTTGAAAATATCATTCAATGAAGATGGAGTCAGCTGTTCCACTACTGTTTCCACTTCTTTCTCCACCACTAATACTGTATCGTTGTGTTCATATAACGAAGCGGTCTGTGTTTTTTCAAACGCAGTATTTACAGGCTCTGAGAAAGTATTTTTTGCAAATGATTCATGCAACTCTTCTTTGCCATCATCAAACATTTCGAATAACTGTGATTGTGGTGTGGCGTTCAATTTTTGCTCCAGATGTTCAAATAAAGAAGTTTCTTCTTTTTTCTTATTTTCCAGTTCCGCAGCAAACGAAGTTGTTTCCTGTACTTCAAATTTTGCAGCCAGCGTTTCTGCCTGTGTTGTGATTTTATCCACTAATGGCAATTCAAGGTCCGCTTTTGCAGTAATTGTTTCTGTTAATGGTGCAACCGTCTCTTCCAGCTTATTGATGGAGTAATCTTCTGTAATTATGCTTTCTACCACAGGCACTTTCTCAACAACAGATGCTTCTTTTTTATTTTCGAATAATTTATTCAGCGTATAATCTTCCGTGATAATACTTTCCGCAAAAGATTTTACTTCACTTACAGGAACAATTGTTTCTTCAACTTTTTCTTCCACCAATTTATTAACAGAATAGTCTTCCGTAATAATACTTTCTACCAATGGTACTTTTTCTGCAACGGGTTCAGCAAGATTCTGCTCACTTACTTCTTCCAGTTTATTCAGGGAATAATCTTCCGTGATGATACTTTCTACCAAAGGTGCAATTTCAATCTTTTGTTCTTCTTCTACTTTTTCTTCTGTTTCAGGTTTAATTTCACCTACAAAAACCATCTCTTCTTTTTCCAGTTCCGCATGGATATCCTCTACCAAATCCTCCAACTCTTCTTTTTGCTCTGTGTTTGACATTGCAGCTTCCACTTCTTCGATATGGTCATTTTCGGCAACTTCTACAATTTCTTTCTCTTTTTGCGGCACAAATTTATTTTCAGTGGTAGCAGTCGGCGTAAAAGATTTATCTTCTCTCTTATCAATCACTAATGAACGCTCTATATCTTCAATCCTGTCAATACTGGTATACAAATACTTCTTCATCAGCAGTAATTCGTCTCTTGACATGGTTCCTTCCGACAAAATTGTCTTATTTAAATTGGAAACTACCGTCAGATAGTTCTCTATTTTTTGCAAAGCGTTTCTTATTTCCATCTGTTTTTGTAATTTGAACTCGAAATTATAAGGTAAAGTACAAATTTCATACATGTTTTTAGAACCAAATGTTAATAAGTCTAAAACCGGCTGGATAGAAGTTGTCTGCGGTTCCATGTTTTCAGGCAAGACTGAAGAGTTGATTCGTCGTTTAAAACGCGCTAAAATTGCCAATTTAAAAGTGGAAATTTTCAAGCCGCAAATCGATACGAGATATCATGAAACGGAAGTGGTTTCGCACGACTCCAATTCCATTATGAGTACGCCGGTTTCCAGCTCACAGAATATTTTATTACTATCGAATGATGTGGAAGTCGTGGGTATTGATGAAGCGCAATTTTTCGATGAAGGATTGCCGGATGTTTGCGAACAACTCGCCAATAAAGGTATTCGCGTGATTATTGCAGGGCTGGATATGGATTTTTTAGGACGTCCTTTCGGACCTATGCCGGCACTGCTTGCGAAAGCGGAGTACATCACCAAGGTGCATGCTATTTGCGTGCGCTGCGGAGCGCTGGCTAACCACTCTTATCGATTGGTGGAAAGCGATACAAAAGTTTTATTAGGTGAAAAAGAAAGCTACGAGCCACGATGCAGAGAATGCTTTGAGAAAGGCATGAAAAATGACAAAATCTAAATGATGTAACTTTTAATAATTTACGTATGAAACTCGCAGGCATAGAATTAGTTCCAAAAATCAACTTAAACAAGGTGGATATATTTCTGAATGGTGCTGCCATTCGTTCTAAATTTTTCATCCAAACCTATATCATTTCTCTGTATGCAGCAACACCTGTACGCGATGAAAAGAACGGAATTGAGAGCAATATTGAGAGGAGCCTGCGCATGCAAATCATTACGCCGTTGGCTACATCCAAGGCTGTAAGTGAAAATATTCAGGCCGGCATGAAAGACGGCCTGGGAAGTCTTTATTTCAAGCAAAGGGATCTGGTAGATGATTTAAGAAAAGTGATTGAGCAATCAGGTGTTCAGTATAAGGATATTATCGATATTTACTATACCCCGGAAGGCACCTTAAAACTTTATAAAAACGAAACTGAAATCTATACCAACGAAAACGGAAAACTATTTGCAGAAACCATTTTCGGAATGTATCTGGGAAAAAATCCAAAAGACAAAAAAATAAAGGAAGCGCTACTGAAAGGCTTTTAGTCCGTTTTGATTCTTGAGTTTTGAATTATGAATTATTAAATCAGATTGAATGAAAAAGATTGCTTTATTTATGCTGCTTGTTATTTTGATTCTAATTGGAATCATTGTATTTAAAACCCTTTCCGTACCTAATCTGCAAACAAAGATAAAAGCAAATCCCGCACCTGCATTGGCAGATGATGCATTAAAGCATTTTCAGCAGGCGATACAATTCCAGACTGTTTCTTATGATGCTCCTTCCAAATGGGATTCTGTACCGTTTACCGAGTTCAGAAAATTTTTAGAAAACACCTATCCGCTGGTGCATAAAACACTGACCCGTGAAATTGTAAGCGGCTACAGTTACCTGTATAAATGGGAAGGGAAAAATAAAAACCTGAACCCTTATATTTTAATGGCACATCAGGATGTGGTACCTATTGAAGAAACCACCAAAAACATGTGGACCTGCAATCCTTTCGCGGGCACGGTAAAAGACGGCTATATCTGGGGACGCGGCACCACAGATGATAAAATCAATCTGATTTCCATCATGGAATCTGCTGAAAAACTATTAAGCCAAAACTACCAGCCGGAACGAACCGTGTATTTCGTTTTCGGACATGATGAAGAAATCAGCGGTAAAAAAGGTGCCGTACAGATTGCCGCATTACTGGAATCCAGAAACATCAAAGCGGACCTCATTATGGATGAAGGTGGTTTTGTTACCAGAGAAAAAGTACCCGGATTAAAGAAACC
>JADLAJ010000369.1 GCA_020848255.1 Chitinophagales bacterium | reverse complement strand
GAGTACGAAACCCATAAAGTGCTTGAACAGAATATTGATTCAAATTATCTTTTGTGCTTTGTATCCGGAAAAGATTTCTTGAAAATAAAGAAAAACAAGCATATTCTTGAAGGCACCTGTCTTTCTATTGATGTAAAAGATGAATGCATCAACTTGTCATGCACTGAAAGATATGTAAAGAAAGTTGATTATACATTCAGGAAAGATGATTTTAACAACAGAAAGGTTTTAGTGATAGATACTATTTTTGCGAAAAAAGATTCACTTGAACTTGTCATTTGGGATAACTTAAAAGAAGACGGAGATATTGTTTCGGTATATTTTAACGCGCATGAAATCATTTCCAACCTATTGTTGAAACACCAGCCGTTTAAGACTAAAATATATTGCGATACTGAACTGAATGAGTTATTGTTCTATGCCCATAATTTAGGCAGTGTGCCACCCAATACAGCAACCCTTGCAATATACCAGAATGGTAGATTATTAAAGGAACTTGATATAAAATCTGATGCGGATAGAAGTGAAAGCATCGTCATCAAATTGCTGAAGAATTAGTTCGTCACCAACTCCACCACCGCATCTACCCATTTATCTTCGGAGTTCAGACTTTCCACCAGTGTAATACTTTCACCGCCGTGTTCTTCATACAACTCCAGATATTCAGTACGAATTTCATATAAGGTTTCCAGGCAATCCGCTACGAATGCAGGAGAAAACACGAGTAATTTCTTCTTGCCTTGTTTGGCTAATTCAGGAATTACAGCCACTGTGTAAGGTTCCAGCCAAACTTCTTTTCCTAAACGCGACTGAAATGTGACGGTGAATTTATCTTTCGGTAAGTTTAATTTTTCTGTAATCAATCTGGTGGTTTCATAACACTGTGCCCGATAGCAATGCTGATTAACTTCCGTAATTTTTGCACAGCAGTCTTTGTTTTGCAGACAATGTTTTTTTGTAACATCTCCGTTCTTCAAATGTCGTGCAGGCAGACCATGATAGGAAAACAACACATGGTCGTAGTCGTCAAAATTATATTTATTTCCCTGCGCTACAAATGCATCAATGAATTTTTCATTGTCATAAAAATGATGAATGTATTTCAAATCCGGAATGGTCAGCCATTTTGACGTAATCTCCTGCACTTTCTGAATCACGGAACCATTGCAGGCAGAAGAATACTGCGGAAACAAAGGCAATACCACAATCTTATTGACCTGCTGTACTCTGAATTTTTCCAGTGCAGTTTCCAGACTCGGATTCTGATAGCGCATGGCATACTCTACCACGTATTCATCCGAAGACAGTTTTTCTTTTACTTTTTTTGTCAAATCCTGCAAATGATACATCAAAGGCGAACCTCTGTCTTTGTCCCAAATTTCGCGGTAGGTCTTTGCAGAATTTTTATATCGCAAAGGAACGATAATTCCACGCACTAAGATTTGTCGCGGCAGCCAGGGATAATCTATCACACGGCCATCCGTTAAAAACTCGTTTAAATATTTAAATACATCGCTGTTGCTCGGACTATCCGGAGTTCCAAGATTAACGAGTAAAATTCCTGTCTTCTTAATCATTCCTGTAAAATTACAAAACCTTTAAAATGTTTACAAAAGTAAGTCAAAAAACCCAATGCTTAACATTTGTTTATTGAATCAAACTATTAACTTACAATGGTATAGCTATTTAAAAGATCTAATCTTTAATTTTATTTATTATTTCACGCAAAGGCGCAAAGATTTATGACACATAAAGAGGCAGATATTATTATAATAGGTTCCGGATTTTCCGGAATTGGTGCCGGTATGCAGCTCAAAAAAGCCGGGTATTCTTTTCTTATTCTGGAAAGAGCAGATGATATTGGCGGCACCTGGCGCGACAATCAATATCCGGGAATTGCGGTGGATATTACTTCGTTTACCTATTCCTATTCCTTTGAGCAAAACCCCAACTGGAGCAGAGTTTTTGCTAAAGGAAATGAGCTGTTTGATTATGCCAATCAATGTGTAGATAAATACAATATCCGTGAAAATTTCAGGTTTAATGTAGATGTAGACAAAGCGGTTTTTGATGAGAAAAATGCTATCTGGACCGTGTATGCAAAAGACGGAAGAACGTTTACAGCTTCCATCATCATTTCGGCCACCGGTGCTCTCACCGACCCAAAATATCCTGAAATAAAAGGCATTGAGAAGTTTAAAGGCAAACTGATACACACGGCACGCTGGGATAAAAATTATGATTTAAATGGCAAGAAAGTAGCAGTGATTGGCACCGGCGCTACCAGTGTGCAGTTGGTGCCCACCATTGCTCCGGAACTCAGTCAATTGTACGTGTATCAGCGAACACCCATCTGGATTTTTCCGAAACCGGATGCTTCGATTCCTGAAAGTATTCAGACGGTGTTCAGTAAATTACCGATGGTGCAAAATGGCATTCGTAAACTAACAGACAGCATTACCGAAACGGTTATGGTTACGGGTGTGGTGAATTATCGCCAAATGCCGTTTATTGTAAAGACACTCGAAAAAGGTTGTCTGCAATACCTGAAATCGCAGGTGAAAGATGAAACGCTGCGCAAAAAACTGACGCCGAATTATGGATTCGGGTGCAAGCGTCCGAGTTTTTCCAGCAATTACTATGCTGCGTTCAACCGGCCGAATGTAGAACTAATTACAGAATCTATACAGGAAATCACGAAGGATGGAATCGTAAGCAGTGATGGTAAAGAACGAAAAATAGATACGCTGATTGCGGCGACAGGTTTCAATGTGATGAAGGACAGCAATTACCTCAACTATAAATTATACGGCAGAAACGGGGCAGAATTAGGTGATTACTGGGGCAAGAATAGATTGCAGGCGTATCAGGGATGTGCGGTGCCCAACTTCCCGAATTTCTTTATCATTTTCGGTCCGTACAGTGCTTCCGGTTTATCGTGGTTCAATATGATAGAAATACAGCTGCAGCACATGATGCGGGTGCTGAAGGAACAGCAAAGAAGAAAAGTAAAAACGTTTGAAATAAAAAAGGAAGCGCACGATAAGTACTTTCAGTATATGCTGAAAAAACAAAAAGACACCGTGTTTTACAACAACAATTGCGGTGGCTCTAATTCCTATTACTTCGACAAGTTCGGTGATGCGCCTTTCCTGCGACCGCTCAGCGTTTCCAAATCAAAATGGTACAGCGAGCATTCGGATTTGGAGCATTATCGGTATGGGTGATTTACCCCATCACCAAGTCAAAGGCATCGCACATGGTTTTGATAGTTTTGTCGATATCCGCCTCGCTGTGAGCCGCAGAAACAAAACCCACTTCATAACCCGATGGTCCGAAGTAAACGCAGTTATCCAACAGGTAGTGATATACTTTTGCAAACAAGCTCATCTTGCCGGAATTAATCTGGTCGGCACGATTCAGGTGCGCCATATCTGAAAACGCAAACCAGAAAATGGAGCCAATATTGTAAATCGTAATCTCGTATCCTTTTGCGTGAATGTGCTGTTTGATACCATCCACCAGGTGGTCGGTTTTATGTTGTAAATTTTGATAGAAATGTGGTTGCAAACAGGCCGTTAGTTGTGCAATACCCGCGCTCATCGCTACCGGATTACCACTCAATGTGCCTGCCTGATACACCGGTCCCAAAGGAGAAATATGATTCATGATTTCATGACTCGCTCCGTACGCACCAACCGGCATTCCGCCACCAATGATTTTACCAAACGTAATAATATCGGGTTGTATCTGATACAATCCTGCAGCACCTTCAAAACCTACGCGAAAACCGGAAATCACTTCATCAAAAATCAGCAGCACATTATGTTGTGTACACAACTCGCGCAGATGCACTAAAAATTTATGCGACTGAATCAGCAATCCGTTATTTGCCGGAATTGGTTCAATAATGATGGCAGCAATTTCGTGGTGTAAATTCTCTAAGCAAGATTTAACCGCTTCTTCATCATTCAATGGCAATACAATGGTTTCATTGGCAAAGGCAGCAGGAACACCCGCTGATGTAGACTCACCAAACGTAACCAAACCGGAACCGGCTTTCACCAACAAAGAATCCACATGTCCGTGATAACAACCATCAAATTTGATGATCTTGGATTTACCCGTCACCCCACGCGCCAAACGCAAGGCTGACATCACCGCTTCTGTGCCGCTGCTGACAAAGCGTATTTTTTCAATATAAGAATGATTGGAAATAATTAAATCTGCCAGTTCATTTTCCAATGCGGTGGGTGCGCCGAAAGAAGTACCGTTTTTAATCGTTTCAATGATCTTAGTTTCCACTTCATCGTTTGCATGACCTAAAATTAATGGTCCCCAGGAACAGCAGTGGTCCACATATTCATTGCCGTCTTCGTCCCAAATGTGTGCGCCTTTTCCTTTCTTCATAAAAACGGGTGTTCCGCCAACGGATTTAAAGGCACGTACCGGTGAGTTGACACCTCCAGGCATTAATGTTTTTGCTTTTTCAAAAAGTTGTTGTGATTTGTCTTGTTTCATTACATCTGAATTAGAATCGAAATATATTATTTTCAAATTAAACTGATATTTTGGGCAACTGAATATAAAACACCGAGTATTCATTCACTACCGAATCAAACCATATTTTACCGTTCATACGCTCAATTATGTTTTTACAAATCGCCAGACCTAAACCGGTTCCGGATGATTTGGTGGTGAAATTCGGCTCAAAAATATGTGCTCTTTTTTCTTCCGGAATTCCAACGCCATTATCTTTTATGGAAATCAGGTAAT
>JADLAJ010000368.1 GCA_020848255.1 Chitinophagales bacterium | reverse complement strand
CTTCAGTTTACTGTGTCTGATACCGTAAGAAAAATAAATTACGAAACCAATCGCCATCCAGATTAAAAAACGCATCCAGTTGACCACTCCCAGTGTAGACACCAGCATAGAGCAACTTAAGAAACCCAGTACCGGAATGAGTGACCATTTGTTTATAAACGTTTTTACTGCCATGTAGATGGCCGCAATTATAAATGCCCAGAACGGAATCTGATGCTTCCATTCGGAAAATCCTTTATTAAACGGAAACGTACTTTCTACATTTGCCGGATCTTTAAAAAACAATATTAATCCAATGATGACTAATGCAGGAACGATAAACTGTCCGTTTATATACGGAGTTTTAAACTTTGGCGAAGCCAGATGATTATCCGTTGCATTTTGTTTGTCTTTTTCCTGCAAAATAATAACGCCGCCACACACCAGTATAAAGGCAAACAAAGTACCTATACTGCACATATCCACCACTAAGTTAGCGTCCAGAAATAAAGTAGGAATACCAACCAACAAACCCGTTACAACAGTAGCAAATGCAGGCGTTTTGAATTTCGGATGTACTTCGGAAAATTTCTGCGGCAGCAATCCGTCACGGCTCATGCTCATCCAGATACGCGGCTGTCCGATTTGAAAAACCAACATAACACTGGCCGTTGCTATTAAGGCACTGAAGGCAATTAAACCGCCCACCCAGTTTAAACCACGTTCTCTGAAAGCAGCTGCTAAAAACGCTTCTGTATTTAATTTTGAATAATGCACCATACCCGTTAACACCAGAGCCACCAGCACATATAAAACCGTGGAAATAATTAAAGAATAAATCATGCCGCGCGGCAAATCCTTCTGCGGGTTCTTGCATTCTTCCGCTGTCGTAGAGATTGCATCGAAGCCTATGTAGGCAAAGAAAACCGCGGAAACCCCTTTCAGTACACCGCTTACACCGTTAGGGGCAAAAGGCGTCCAGTTGCCCGGCACCACATAAAAAATTCCAATGGCAATCACAATCAGAATGACAATCACTTTAAACAAGACCATTCCATTGGCGAAATTTTTGGATTCTTTAATACCGATATACACCACCGCTGTAATAAATAAGGTAATTATAAAGGCAGGAATGTTGATAATAAACGGAATGCCGAAAACCTTTGGAGCAGTCGCCCATAATTCAGGAATATTATTTTTGGCTTCCAGAAAACTGGTGGTTAAATATCTTGGTAAATCAATACCGAAACCGTGCAGAAAATTGGTCAGGTTACCGCTCCAGGAAATGGCCACAGCAATATTTCCGATGGCATATTCCAGCAATAAATCCCAACCGATAATCCAGGCAATCAACTCGCCAAATACGGCGTAGGAATACGTATAAGCACTTCCGGAAATGGGAATGCGGGAAGCAAACTCTGCATAGCACAAGGCGGAAAAACCGCAGGCCACCGCGATACCGATAAACAATAACGAAACCGCAGGACCACCGTCGAAACAGGCTTTACCAATGGTGGAGAACACGCCCGCACCAATAACGGCAGCGATACCCAGAGCAGTTAAATCTTTCACACCCAAATCCCGTTTCAGCCCTTCGGCATTGCCGTGCGATTCAATCAGATCGGGATGTTGTTCTACTTCCTGTAAAATGACATTAATAGGTTTGGTGCGAAACAGATTTTTCCAGGCCATACATTTTTGGTTTGTATAAAGATATAAAAAATTGCTTAGGATGGGTAAATTGGCAAATAGTAGTAGTGGCAACTGTAAAAAACTTTAGTCTTTATGATAAAGGATACAGTTTTCTGTATTTATATTTTAATCAGTTGTATAATCCATTCCGCAGCTTTTTTTGAAGCGCCTTTCTCTCCTATTTTTTCAATTAGAGAATTGTAGAATTGCTGATTTTTTGAATGTAAAAGCAGCTTTAATTCATTTGTAATTTTTTCTGTAGTACAATCGTGCTGCAACAATTCTTCCACTATTTTTTCATCGGCAATTAAATTTGGTAGTGAAATAAACCGCACTTTCGCCACACGCTTACCAATCTGGTAATTCAGCCACGATGTTTTATAAATAACCACTTGTGGCACGTTAAACAAGGCTGTTTCCAGTGTTGCGGTGCCGCTGCATACGATAGCTGTTTTGGCGTTTTGCAGTACCTCATAGGTTTTATCAAAAACGAGTGTTACATTTTTTGGAAACACATCTGGATACAATGACTTCATTCCGGAAAGGCCCGTGATCACAAATTGTTCGTTCGGGAAATTAGCCGCTGTTTCCAGCATTAATGGCAGTAAAGATGTTATTTCCTGTTTGCGACTGCCGGGTAAGAGTGCAATGGGTTGAACAGATTCCTCACTGTGTTCGGAATGACGTTTTAATTCAATTTCATCAAGCAAGGGATGTCCGACAAAATGTGCATTCGCATACTGATGCTTTTCGTAAAATGTTTTTTCAAAGGGCAAAATGCACAACATCAAATCCACATACTTCTTGATGTTTTCTACTCTGTTTTCTTTCCATGCCCAGAATTTAGGGGAAATATAATACACCACTTTAAAACCTTGCTGTTTGCACCATTTCGCCATCCGTAAATTAAATCCGGGATAGTCTATCAATATCACCACATCCGGTTGAAACTGCTGAATATGCTGTTTTACTTCTTTGAAATTCCTGCGAATGGTTCGAAGATTTTTGAGCACTTCAAAAAAACCCATAAAGGCCAATCGTTCTAAACCGAAAAGCAAATCCACTTTAGCGGCTTTCATTTTTTCGCCGCCAACACCTTTAAAAACTGCCTTATCATCCAGTGAGGAAAGTTGCCGCACCAGATTACTTCCGTGCAAATCTCCGGATACCTCCCCTGCTATGATATAGTACTTCAATAAAATGAAATTGAAAGATTAAACAAGATATTTTACAATAAACATCGCTGCTATATATAAAATGGAGGCAATAAAGATTCCTTTGCACAACAGAAATTTCTTCAGCAAATTAAACAGAAAGAAAATCGGCAAATTTATAAAAACACAAACTTTAATAAATGACGGCAAAACCGCCAAATCCCTTGCGCTGACAATGTATTCGTTCCAGGACAGGTAGTCGAATTTTATTTCTTTGTATGCAAAAAACATCAGCATTGGTAATATCAATCCGAGTATAAATCCGAATAAAGTCTGATCTGCTTTTTCCAATAGATTCTGCTTGTTTGGTTCCTCTGTCATTGTTCTGTTTTTAAAGGTATTTTGCTCAAAAATAAGTCTTTGAAACAATTATTACTACTAAAACGCAGGAATTGTAAGATTAATTGAAACAAGAAAAGAAAATTATTTACTCAGTTTCAGGTTATACAGCTGTCCGAAACCGGAAGCGATACCACCTATTCCGCTGATTAAATGAACTGACATTTCGTTTACATTAAAAACGAGCTTCATAATGGAAGCAGCTGTAAGCAGGATTAAGCCTCCGAAAAAAACGAACGCCGGTATTTTATTCTGATGGTGAAATTTATAGCCGTGTAAAATGGAAGAGGTTCCAAGCACAAACACACTGGAAATAATGATGTATTCAATCCAGTGGTATTCTTCGAAATACGCACCTGCCACCGGCAACAAAACCACCAAAACAGGCGTTATAATGCAGTGTACAGCACACAAAACAGACAAAAAAACAGAGAGTTGTTCTGAATAATGTTTGTGTTTATGTGTATTTTTGCGTACTTTCATTTCTGTAATTCGGTTGCAAATATACACCATTTCTGCAACTTTATTGCAGATTAATAAAAAAAATTTCATGCAAAGCCTGGAACATATCCTGAAACACCACGATTTACGAATTACACAGGTTCGTCTCGAAGTACTGCAATTCTTCCAGACAAACAAAAATGCACTGACACATGCCGATCTGGAAGCATATTTTGCTAAAAAATTTGACCGGGTGACTATTTACAGAACCCTCACCTCTTTTTTGGAGAACGGGTTGCTGCATAAGATTCCCGATGATTCCGGCATTGCGAAATATGCTTTATGCCATCATGAAGGAACAGAACATACCCATGACGACCATCACGTGCATTTTAAATGTAAAAAATGCGAAAAAATTGAATGCCTGCACACCCTGGAAATTCCGAAGCTACAACTTCCGCGCAAGTACAAAATGGAAAATGCCAATTTATTAATTGAAGGAATTTGTGCTGTTTGTAATAATTAATCGAACCTTTTTCATCAAAATACGTCTATAGTACATGGAAAAGAAGATACTCCATAAAATTGAACCCAAAGTGTATGAACAAACCATACACAAAAAATACAGAAACTATAAATGGCTGATGTACATCAGCATTATCGGTTTGTCGTTTATGTTCCTCAGTCTTACCTTCTTATATTTTGCCGACCATCTGGGCACCAAGCAGCCCGACATAAAAATTCTGCCCGTTTTTTACTGGAACACCCTGGTTTTACTGGCCAGCAGTCTATTCATATTCCTTTCAAAAAAACATTTCCGCGAAGATAATTTCACAAAATATAAAACGACTTTACTGCTCCTGCTCGGATTAGGTATTCTATTTCTGGTGGGACAAGTCAGTGGCTGGCTGGCCTTATTCAGCGCAGGATATGAGTTCTCTCACCATTCTGCTGCCTATCTGTACGTTATTTCGGGTATCCATGCCTTACACATCATTGGCGGACTTTCGTATTTGGTTTATTTCATTACCAAAAACTGGAAAATGCTCGACAACTATGCCACAGCCGTTGTTTATTTCACAGATCCGGTTACGAAATCTCAGTTAAACCTGTTCAGTATCTTCTGGCATTTTCTGGGTGTGATGTGGTTATATCTCTTATTCTTTTTTATTGCTGTTGGATAAAAAATACAATTATGTTCGGTTTATTTAAATCCAAAAAAAAAGAAATAATCACCAAAGACTTTATTTATAAAAATGAAGCGGTGAAATACAAGTCAATGCTTCAGCATTTGAGAGATCAGGAGAAGTCAGTACTCATATATTATTTTGAAGATACTAAAAATGCCGTTCAGGAAGTATTGAATACTGCGCCGATAAATTACAGCACTGAAGGGAATTCATTTGTCACTAAAGTTTGGTTGATAAATGCCAATACCCTATTAAATAAATCTGATATAGGCAACAGAACTGTATTTTTCGCAGAACATCATCCCTCTTTTTCCCGCGAGAATGAAATAAAACAACACTTACTTGAAATAGAGGGAATAAAGGAAGTCATTTTTTATACTTCATTTGAAGATAAACTCCTGCAACTTTTTGGTTCGGAGCGCATTTTGCAACTTATGGAAAAAATGGGATTCAAAGATGATGAAGTGATTGAACATACTATGATTAGCACTTCGATAGAGAGAGCCCAAAAAAGAATTGACGAAAAACTTTCAATACATAATAATAATACACGACAACGAAAAGACTGGTTTGAAATAAACTTACCGGTTATCGAAAATTTCTAAAAATTCGCTCTACTTCTTCCACCATCTCTGATGAAATATCCAAATGAAACACCAGTCGAATCTGATGTTTTCCAAACTGCACGGCTAAAATTCCGTTTTCTTTCAGGTAACTCAACACCGCTTCTACTGATGTTTTCGTTTCATCTATCGTAAAAATCAAGATATTCGTTTCGCAGGGCAACACCTCTTTTATCCAGGACAAATTTTCCAGTACTGCCGCAATTTGTTTTGCATGCTGATGATCTATTTCCAGACGCTCCACATTGTTCTCTATTGCATACAAACAAGCTGCCGCCAGATAACCTGCCTGACGCATACCGCCGCCAAATACCTTTCGGATTCTTCTCGCCTTCCGGATAAATTCTTTTGAACCGATTAATACAGAACCCACCGGCGCACCCAAACCTTTCGAAAAACAAACGGAAAGAGAATCGCACAATCCACCTATTTGTTGTGTAGTATATTTTTTGGCAACAATGGCATTGTACAACCGCGCACCATCCATATGCAATTTCAAGCCATGTGCATCGCAGGCAGCTTTAATTTCTTCAATTGCCTTCAATTCATAGCAACTGCCGCCGCCTTTATTAGAAGTATTTTCCAGACAAACCAGACTTGTTTTTGGGAGCCAGTCAAAATTAGGCTGAATATTTTCTATTACCTGCTCTGCAGTGATTCTGCCTTTATCGCCGTCAATCAATTTCACGGAAACGCCCGAATGAAAGGCAAAGCCTGCCGTTTCGTAATAATAAATATGCGCCGTTTTATCCAGAATGATTTCATCCATTGGCTGCGTGTGTGCTTTCACGGCAATCTGATTCGCCATCGTACCGCTGGCACAAAACAAGGCAGCTTCCTGGTTAAACAAAGCAGCCATGGTGGATTCCAGTACATTAATAGTCGGATCTTCACTGAATACATCATCGCCCACCTGAGCGGCAAACATCGCCTGCAGCATCGGTGCACTTGGTTTGGTCAGCGTGTCACTTCTTAAGTCAATCATAAATTATCCGAAAATTTGTGTAATAAAATTACTAATTGCATCATGCCACAACAGTACGACAAACAAAATACCCCAGAGTGCGCCAAAGAAATGTGCATCATGTCCGATGTTGTCATTTCCGTTTCTACCCATGTAGTAAGAATACAACAAGTACAAAGGACCTAAGATATACGATTTAATCGGAATGGGAATCGGCATAATCATCAGTTCCTGTGTCGGATAAATAATGATACTGGCAAACAGAATGGCAGACACCGCACCCGATGCTCCTAAAGCATTGTATTGCGGATTTTCTTTATGCTTATAAAAAGAAAAAGTACTACTCATGATTAAAGCTGAAATGTATAATGTGATGTACAGCAAGGTACCAAAGCCGGGAAAGATAACTTCGAAAGAAGTTTCCACGATGCTGCCAAACAAGTACAGGGCATACATATTGAATAATAAATGAAAAAAATCAGCATGAATCAGCCCTGCCGTTATGAAACGATAGTATTGATTCCGGCTTTGTATCACAAACGGATTAAAAATTAAAGCAGATAATAATTTCGGATTACCAAATGACAATAAACTGGTAATAACGGTGATGCCTATGATGATGTATGTAATCATGTATTAGTCGTAAGTGATGAGTCGTGAGTCGTAAGTAATTCCTTTTAATTTTCTTTTTTCTTCTTATTGGTTGCAGGAAGCACCTTTTTAAGCAATGCTCCCGATAAACTTTTTGCATTATCTCTGCTGAGCAATCTGCTGCTGAGAAATACCTGTGCTTTATTTAAAAATCCCGGCACTACATAGGCTTCTTTGCCTAAATTATCCAGTGTTATTTTTACCACGGGAGCCGCTTCCATCAACATCGGACCATCTTTCATTCCTTTGGTCATTTCCGATTTAGTCATTCCCGGACAAACGGCAATTACATCCACATTTTTATCCTTGAACTCGTAATTCATACTTTCCGCCAGTGATAAAATATAGGCTTTAGTAGCAGCATAGTGAGATAAGTAAGGGTTCGCGTTAAACGCACTGATACTCGACGTAAAAATAATGCCGCCTTTTCCTCTGCTGATAAACTGTTTGCCGAATTCATACGCCAGAATAAACGGCGCTTTCGTATTCAGTTGCAGCATTTGTAAATTTCTTTCGAGACTGCCTCGGTAGAAATGACCTTCGCAGTTCATGCCGGCATTGTTCACCAGCAATCCAACTTCCAGATCTTTCGTCGCATCTAATATATCAAACTGAAAACCATCTTTGCTTAAATCAGCGCTAAGGATTTTACATTCCACCTTGTATTTTGCGGATAGTTCTGCAGCCAGACTGTCCAGCAATTCTTTTCTGCGGGCCACCAGCACCACATTCAATCCTTTTTCTGCTATCTGATGAGCGAATTCTACGCCAATGCCGCTGGAAGCACCGGTGATAATTGCCCAGTCGCCATACTTATCTTTAAACTTAGTATCCATTTTTTCTAATTATGCTGAAAGATAAGCAAAAAGTGCAAAAACGTTACTTAGTGCATTTTTATTATGTTCTGAATCTTAAATTATACGAAAATCCACTTTGTTAAAATTTTCTTAAATTATTTGGAACTTTTATTTCAAATTATTTGTAGATTGAATCATAATTAAGTAAAACCATATGTACACCTTCAAAAAAGCCTTGTTCATAGCAGCAAGCATTCTTCTCCTGACAAGTTGCCACAAATACACACCCGAAAATGCCGTAAGATGTGTGATGACCAATTTCGAAGATGAAATTGAAAACAATCAAAACTTAGTATTCACCTTCAACAAGGAATTATTGAAAAATGATTCGCTGGTGGATAAATGGATCGACGAAGATTTAATCAACATTTCGCCGAATGTACCCGGCAGATGCAAGTGGACTTCCACCCGCGAACTGATTTTCTCTCCGCTGGAAGAATTCCCGTCCGCTACTGATTTTAAAGTCACCATTTCAGATAAAGTGACCCAACAGGCACCAACTGCGCTGAAATTATACGGTGAAACCACTTACGAATTTCATACTTCCTATCTTACCTTAATCGGTTCACATACATTCTGGCGCTCCAACAGCAACGACCAGACGAAAATTGAATTGCAAACTGACGTTAAATTCAACATTCCCATCAATCCGAAAAAAGCAGCTGAATTACTCGAAGCTACCATCAACGGGGAGAAAGCAGACTTTAAAGTGCTGAATACACGCCCTTCCAAAACTTTATCTATTGTGTTTCAGAATCCGAAAGAAACCAACGAAACGGCTAAAGTAAAAGTGGTATTGAAGAAGATTGGCAAAACCATGAAGGAAGAACAGTTCACGGAAAAATCATCCGTGGTGGGTGTGCAAAAACTGGAACTGCGCGATATTGAAACAGTACACAACGGCGTGTCAGGCACCGTATTTATTGGCACTTCGCAACCGGTCTCCGATAACAAACTGAAAGAATCCATTACCATAGAACCGGCGGTAAATTTCACCGCTACGGCTGACGATAAAGGCATTACCATTTCCAGCGAAGAATTTGCACCCGACCAGGAATACGAAATCCGCGTAACGGAAAGCATCGTGGGTATCTTCGGCGGCAAGCTCAAAGATGATGTAGACGAAACCATCACCTTCGGGGAAATCGCTCCGCAGATAAAATTCGACAACACCAAAGCGGAATACCTCGGTGCCAAAGGCAGCAGAAATGTATCTATCATGATGACCAAATCGGATAAGGTAAAAGTGACGGTCTATAAAATCTTTCAGAACAATATTTATGCGTTTAAAGAAAAAGGCACCAACTGGGGATACGACGACGAATACGACGCAGCTACCGACAATTACACGTATCACGATTATCAATACTACAACACGGAAAATCTGGGTGAAGTTATTTTCGAGAAAAAATACAAAACCAGTGATTTAAAAGATTACGGACATGCCAAATTATTAAACATCGACTTCACCGATAAACTCAAAGAGTTTAAAGGAATTTATGTAGTGAAAGTGGAAGACAATGAACGTGTCTGGCTGCAGGATTCTAAAATCATTTCCTTATCCGATATCGGATTGATTGTAAAACAGGATAAAAATGCCGTACATGTATTCGCCAATTCCATTTTAAATACGGAAGCCTTAAAAAATATCGAAATCTCCGTCATCAGCACCAGCAATCAGGAATTGGGCAAAGCAAAAACGGACCGTGACGGCTATGCCACGTTTGAAATCCCGGATGCCTACAAAGATTTCAAAGTGGGCATGATTACCGCTTCCTCCGAAGACAGCGATTTCAATTACGTGTTGTACAATTCTACGCTGGTAGACAATACCCGTTTTGATGTGGGCGGCAAACGTTTAAATGCTTCCAACTACGATGCCTATATTTATGCAGAGCGCGATATTTACCGTCCCGGTGAAGTTATCCATTTGAATACCATTGTGCGTACCAACGAATGGAACTTACCCAGCGAAATGCCTGTAAAATCAAGAGTTTTGCTGCCTTCCGGTAAAGATTTGCAAACGTATAAAAATGTGTTGAACGCGCAAGGTGCATTCGAAATAACTTTGCCTTTATCGGCGAGTTCCGTCACCGGTGTGTACACTTTTCAGGTACTGACGGGCAACGATGTGTTGCTGGGTTCCAAAAATATTATGGTGGAAGAATTTATGCCCGACCGCATCAAAGTGGACCTGAAAACGGATAAAGACGATTACAAACCATTGGAAAAAGTAGGCGCCTCCTTCACGGCCACCAATTACTTTGGTCCGCCAGCTGCCAACAGAAATTATGAAGTCAATTTCTCTTTAGAAAAAAATACGTTCTCTGCAAAAGCATTCGAACAGTATAATTTCAACGTGAGTAAATCTGCGGAATACTACACCACCGTGCGCAACGGCATCACAGACGGCAACGGCAGCGGCTTTGAATCGTTTGAAATTCCGGCGGAATACAAGGAAACCGGTTTATTGCAGGGAAGAATCTTAACGACGGTATTCGACGAAACCGGACGCCCGGTGAATCGTGTTAAAACATTTGATGTGTACACACAAGATGTTTTTTACGGCGTAAAAACAGACAATGATTTCTTCAGCACCAAACAAACGATTAAGATTCCCGTAGTGGCGGTCAACAAGAAAGGAATTCCGTACAGCTCGCAAACCGCGAATGTAAAAGTCATCCGCAGAAAATGGGAAACCATCCTGCAAAAATCCGACGGGCAGCTTAAATATGTTTCTCAGAAAAAAGAAGAAATCATCGACAATAAAAACATCAACATTGTTGGTTCTTCTTCACATTATTCTTTTACAGCGCAGGAAAGCGGCGATTATGAATTCCGCATCTCCGCTCCTAACAGCGACAGTTATGTGTCGTATTTCTTCTATGCTTACGGCTGGGGCGACACCTATTCTTCTTCGTTTGAAGTGAACAACGAAGGAAAGATTGATATCACCACCGACAAAGAAAAATACACCACCGGCGACAAAGCCAAAGTATTACTGAAACTGCCGTTTGATGGCAAAGTACTGGTGACGGTAGAACGCGATAAAGTGCTCGACCATTTCTATCTGGAAAGCGATAATAAAACGGCCTCTTTCAATTTGAAACTGGAAGACAAACACGTACCGAATGTCTATGTATCTGCTACCTTAATAAAACCGAATGTAAACGATGGCATGCCATTAACCGTAGCATACGGCTTCGCTCCTGTCATGGTGGAAAATCCGGATAACAAAATTCCGGTGGAGATTATTTGTGCCACCGAAACACGCAGTAAAACCAAGCAAACCATCAAGATAAAATCCAAGGCGAATTGTGAAATGACGATTGCCGTGGTGGATGAAGGCATCCTCGCGTTGAAAGACCAGAAGTCGCCGAACCCATATAATTATTTCTATACCAAACGTGCACTCGAAGTCGATATGTATAATATCTATCCTTACCTCTTCCCGGAAGTGACTTCACTCGGTGGTGGTTTCGATGACATTTCCAAACGCGTGAATCCGCTGACCAATAAACGCGTGAAACTCGTGTCTGTGTGGAGCGGTATCATTCACACCAATGCATTCGGCAATGCGGAATTCTCTTTCAACATTCCGCAATTCTCCGGCAGTTTGCGTGTAATGGCGGTTGCCTACGACGGCAAGAAATTCGGTGCGGCAGATAAAAACATCAAAGTGGCCGACCCTATCGTTATCAGTGCCGGTGTTCCGCGTTTCGTTTCACCGAACGATAAAATCACCGTTTCCGCTACTATTTCCAATACCACGAAAACAAAAACACAAGCTATCATTACGGTGAAATCAGAAGGTGTGTTGGAGAACGAGATAAACGGTTCTATCAGCACAGATATTGAACCTAACGGCGAACGTCAGTATGATTTTTATCTTTTAACGAAGAACATGACCGGCGAAGGAAAAGTGATTGTTACGGTAGATGCGATGAAAGAAAAATTCACCGACACCACCTACATTACCTCCCGCCCGAATGCCACCTTCCAGAAATTCTCCGGTTCCGGCAATATTGCAGGCGGCAAACAAAGCACCATCAACTTCAACACTACTGTGCCGATGTTGTCTTCTTCCAGAAAACTCATCATCAGCAGTTCACCGCTGGTGCAGTATGGCAAGAATTTGAGTTACCTCGTCAACTATCCATATGGTTGTGTGGAGCAAACCGTTTCCACGGCCTTCCCGCAATTGTATTTCTCCGACCTGGCGAAGAACCTGAACAGTTCTGTAGCCACCAATAAAAATGCCGTGAACAATGTGCAGGCAGCGATTGATAAACTGCAATCCATGCAGTTGTCCAACGGTGCGCTGAGCTACTGGCAGGGCGGCGGCTACGAAAGCTGGTGGGGCACCATCTATGCCGCGCACTTCTTACTGGAAGCGCAGAAAGCCGGTTACTACGTGAACGATAAAACGCTGAACAAGATGTACGGCTACATGAACGCGCGACTGAAAACAAAGGAACTCGAATTCATGTATTACAGCGACGGCAGCAAGAAGGAAGTCATCAAATCGGAAGTGCCGTACAGCTTGTAT
>JADLAJ010000367.1 GCA_020848255.1 Chitinophagales bacterium | reverse complement strand
TATGTTCCAGGTGGATGTCGTTGGTATTGCTGAGCAGCAGTAGCCGGTAGCGTTGCCGCAGGGTTCGCAGCAGCGCGATGCGGTGGGCGGGCATATCCAGCAGGATGGCATTCCAGTGGCGCCGGATATCCGCTTCGGTGGTGTTGTCGGCTATCGCGATAGATTGCATCGTGTGGAGGAATTCCGGTACCGACACCTGTCCCGTCTCAAAATCGTGGAAGAAGCGGCGCTCAAACAGCTGCTGCAGGGCATCGTGCCGGAAGTGGGCAAACAGATCCTCCTGATGCCAGGCGGCTTCTTTTTTCAGGTTAATAATCACATCGCCGAGGTCGAAAATGAGGGTAGTGGGATTCATGCTGCGAAAATAAGAAAAGAGCGGAACAGTTTAGGGGTAGTTGGGGGGATGGAGAATACAGGAATTACAAAACAGCGACACCGAATGAAGCTGTAAATAAAAATATGTATCTTCGTATATTGGTTCTTTGGTAAATCCGGATGATTAAATTGCAATACAATACGTGTAATGATATGATGGTTGAGAAGGTAAACAAGGAGTTAGAAGTGATGTATAATTAGAAAATAATATTTATGAGTCAATCTTCATTTTCATTAAGTGAGATTTCCAAATGGGCTGAGCCGGGAAGTAAATTTGATTTGCCTAATGTGCAGCGAGGGTTTGTTTGGAAGCCTTATCAGATCGAGGACCTTTGGGACTCCATTCTCAGGAAATATCCAATAGGATGTTTTGTACTAAGCAAATCATCAAAGGCAGGAGTTGATGGGTATGGAATCCTGGATGGGCAGCAAAGAGCTACATCTATAGCTTTAGGCTTTGAATCTAATACATTTAAGAAAGAAACAAGACAGAACTATAAACTATTCATTGATTTGGATTACACCAAAACGGAAAAGGTCAATAAAGAGTTTTTATTTCGAATAATAACCAAATCACACCCATGGGGTTATGAAAAAAAAGACAACTCAAAGACCCTTGATATTAGTAAAATTCGGAAAGCTTTAGAAACTTATGGTTTAGATACTCATCTAGATAAATCACTCGATAAATATTTTTTTCCATTTGATGCTAATCTGCCCATTCCGTTTTCATTACTTATATACGCCGATACTCCGGAAGAGGCTATTGAGAATGTCAGAAAGTGGCCATTGCTGAAAAAAGTTAAATCTCACTTTCAGCATCATAATGAATCTGTTACAGACTTTGATACACACCTCAGTAATTCTGTTGAGAAAATGTTTCGTTTGGTAAAATTGCGATTGAGCAAGTATCCCAATATTCCAGCATTGTATCTTGATGTAGATGATATTCTAAAAAATAGCAATCCCGAAGAGAAAGATAATGCCGTTAAGAATGATGGGGAAACAGTGGGTGACAATAAAGTGTCTGACGAGATTGAGAATCTGTTTGTGAGGTTAAATAGCAGCGGCACCCCACTTCGTGGAGAAGAACTCAATTATTCCATTCTAAAAACGCATATAGATAAAAACCTCCAGAAAAAGATAGAGCAAGCCTGCGAGTTATTCATCAGGCCCGCAAGGTTTATTTCTATACTATTTCGTATTTATACCAATGACACTGAAAATATTCAATCCGGCAATATTTCTTTAAGAATAAAAGCTAAAGATTTTCAGAAAATCATTTCAGAAAAAAAAGATGGATTTCAAAAATATATCGAGAAATTTTTAGAAGATAGAATATACAATGGGAAAACGCTTATTGAATATGCTAAGTCATTATTAGAATTTCAACCAACAATTAATGAGTTTGGATTTCCTTATATAGTCTATTCCAGAATTGCTGAAAACGCTCCTGAGATTATGTTTTCCCTGCTCTTCAGATTAAAAGTGAAGAAGGATAGGTTTGATTTTAATACAGATTTGCACAAAAGAATGTTGGGGGTTGTCTCATTATTGTATTGGCTTGGTAAAGGTGAAAACGGGCGAGACTACTCTAAGCTCCTAAGAAATATATGGCCATCTTTATCAGAAATAAATGAAGCAGAAAACTTTTGGTCAAATGCCACCATCAGCAGGGCACAAATTAACGATGTGATGTGCTATTTTCCTAAGTTTACCGGTAAAAATGGCTTAAAAGAACTCTTAAAAAGTAAATCTAATGAAACCAGACGTGAACCATTCGAATTTGAAGATACTTACATAGGCTTCAGGAATTCAACGTTATACAACAGAGAATTAGTGGCTTACGCACAAAGAGAATTCTTACACCAGCAATTTAAACCTATTCATTACGGACTGGAAGATACCAATGTGCCTTTTGACTGGGATCATATATCTCCTCAGCATGCAATAAGTATACGGCCAGTTGCAAGGCCAATAAAGAGTGCTTATAAGACTATTGGCAATTTCAGAGCCTGGCCGTATAGCTTAAACAGGGAAAATCAGGCTGATACTCCTTCGACAAAGTTTGATCCGCTTTCCTTAATTTCAGATGATAGGATAGAGAAAAATAAAGAATTACAAGTTTTTTCTACTCGACTTAATAAAGAGATAAAAAATTCCAATAAACTAACCTCGGAATTATTAGGAGCTTCATTCTGTGAAAGAGGCTGGCTGTATTGTAGTGCAGAAAAGCTAAGAACACCCAAAGAATGGAAACCTGTTTATCAAATGATATTAGAGAGGAATATTGATTTGTACGAAGAGTGGTATAAGAGTTTAAAAATCAATGAACTTTATCCACTAAAATCAGCATTCAATTTTCCAGGGTTATTTTATTCCGGAAAGTGGTTTAAAAATGTCAGATCTAATTCGGATAAAATATTACGAGATTATCTGGATTATAAAGAAAACGAGTATTGGTACAGCCGCACCAATAATAAGAACTTTATTCTTTATTTTGGATTTAACCATTCTAAAACACTGGAACAGGATTCTTTCTTCTTTGGAATCATTGATACAGATAAAAATGGCAAACTAAGCACCGTAAAAATCAGCGATGAGCTAGCTTCAATATATCAGAGTGATAAAAGATCAGAAGATTTAACAGATTTATACGGTACATTCACTTTGATCTCCACAGAAAATCATTCTTACCGGCTTCTTTTGGGAAAAATATATACCTGGATTAATCATTTACCAGACAAAGAATTAAAACAATTAATGTTAGAATATATTTCTTCCGGTCTGAAAAAGGAAAATAAGAGCTATTTTACGACATCAAAAAAATCAAATTAAATGAACCAAGCCGTACACAATAAATTATTATCCTTTATCTGGTCCATAGCGGACGATTGCCTCCGCGATGTATATGTAAGAGGAAAATACCGCGATGTCATTTTGCCCATGGTCGTGCTCCGCAGATTGGACGCCTTGCTGGAACCCACCAAAGCTGCCGTGCTAGAAGAACTGGCCTTCCAGAAACATGAAGCCAAGTTTACGGAATGGGATGAAAACGGTCTTCGGCAGGCATCCGGTTACGTCTTTTACAACACCAGCGAATGGACTTTGCAGCGATTGCACGATACAGCTACCAATAACCAGCATATCCTACTGGCCAACTTTGAAGACTACTTAAATGGATTCAGCAATAACGTAAAAGAGATTATTGAAAAGTTCAAGCTCAAAAGTCAGGTGCGGCACATGGCATCTAAGGATGTTCTGCTGAATGTGTTGGAAAAGTTTACTTCGCCCTGGATAAACCTCACACCGTTTGAGAAGAACGATCCGGACGGCAGGAAACTTCCACCCTTAACCAATCTGGGAATGGGTTATGTGTTTGAAGAACTTATCAGAAAATTCAACGAAGAAAATAACGAAGAAGCCGGAGAACACTTTACACCGCGCGAAGTAATTGACCTGATGACGCATATCATCTTTGAGCCGGTTGCCAAACAATTACCACCCGTAATGACCATCTACGACCCGGCTTGCGGTAGCGGAGGTATGCTGACGGAATCTCAGAATTTCATCAAAGAGGAAGACGGCGTGATAAAAGCCAAAGGCGATGTGTATTTGTACGGCAAAGAAATCAACGACGAAACCTACGCCATTTGCAAATCGGATATGATGATTAAGGGCAACAATCCCGAAAACATCCGTGTGGGTTCCACCCTGAGCACCGATGAATTTGCAGGAACGAAATTCGACTTTATGCTTTCCAATCCGCCTTACGGTAAATCCTGGGCCAGTGATTTGAAATACATCAAGGACGGCAAAGATATTATTGACCCGCGTTTTCAGATTAAACTGAAAAACTATTGGGGAATTGAGGAAGAAGTGGATGCCACACCGCGTTCATCTGATGGACAGTTATTGTTCCTGATGGAAATGGTGAATAAGATGAAGCCGCTCCACCAAAGTCCTTTAGGTTCCCGTATCGCATCCGTTCACAATGGCAGCAGCCTGTTTACAGGCGATGCGGGCGGTGGCGAAAGCAATATCCGCCGATACATTATTGAAAATGATTGGCTGGAAGCCATTGTGCAAATGCCCAATAATTTATTTTACAATACAGGCATCACGACGTATATCTGGATATTGAGCAATAACAAAGCACAAAACCGCAAAGGCAAAGTGCAATTGATTGATGCCGGTTTGTTGTTCCGCAAACTGCGCAAGAACCTTGGAAACAAAAACTGTGAGTTTTCGCCGGAACACATCCGGGAAATTGTATCGGTGTATGAAAAGATGCAGGCGGTAGACCGAAAAATACATCCTGAAACAAAAGAAGAACAAGGTATCGCTGCACAGATTTTCGATAATACCGATTTCGGTTATTACAAAGTAACCATTGAACGGCCAAAACGATTGAAAGCACAGTTTACGAATGAACGCATCGCGGAACTTCGTTTTGATACAACATTAAAGGAAGCCATGACATGGGCTTACGAAACCTACGGAGACAAAGTATACACCGAATTGGCGAAACACGAAAAAGAGATACTGGATTGGTGCGACAAACAGGAACTGAACCTGAATGCCAAACAAAGCAAAGCCCTGGTGAGTGAAAGCCTCTGGACGAAACAAGTGGAGTTATTAAATACCGCTGCTGAATTGATGAAGAGCATTGGCAACGATGTGTACAGCGACTTTAATATTTTCAGAGAGAAAGTGGAGGCTGTGTTGAAAGACAAAAAGATAAAACTGTCTGCGGCTGAAAAAAATGCCATTTT
>JADLAJ010000366.1 GCA_020848255.1 Chitinophagales bacterium | reverse complement strand
GAGAAAATGAATAACGAGCGCAGAAAACAAAACGAGATTTTACGCGCAGAAAATAAAAAAGAACTGGAGTTATATAAAAACTCCCGTAATACCGCTGCGGGCAGTTTGCGTTTAAAAGATTCCGCGGAAGTAGCGGCCAGGAAACTGGATGCGGTTATTTATCAAATCGGTTATGCAGAAGACAAAGAAGGAAAAGAAGTGACGGACATTTTTAAATCGCACAATAAAAATTTAGAGGTGCTTTCCCAGCTTGGATTTAAAACTCCTTTTCTGGAAAGAGGAATTTTTACTTCAATAGAAGAGGTAGAAAACTTTTGCAAATACTGGGAAAACAAACGCGACTCTTATCACTTTGATATTGATGGCATGGTGATTAAAGTAAACAGCATTCACCAGCAGCAGCTCGTCGGAAAAACATCACATCATCCGAAGTGGGCGGTGGCGTATAAGTTCAAAGCAAAACAGGCTACGTCAACTTTATTGCATGTCGATTTTCAGGTAGGCAGAACTGGCGCTATTACGCCGGTGGCCAAGATAGAACCTGTGCAACTGATGGGCGTGGAAATTTCTTCTATCTCCCTTCATAACGAAGATTTTATTTTAGATAAAGACATATGTCTGAAAGATACCGTGATAGTGGAGCGTGCGGGAGATGTAATACCGTATATTGTGGGCAGTGTAAAAGAAAGACGCAGCGGCAATGAACAGAAGATACATTTTCCAACCGAATGTCCATCCTGTGAGCATCATTTAGTAAAACCAATGGATGAAAGCGTGTGGCGCTGCATCAATCCGAATTGTCCGGCGCAACTCGAAGAACATCTTATCCATTTTGTTTCTAAATCAGCCATGGATATTTTCGGTTTCGGGGAAGAAAATGTGCGCACCTTTATCCGCGAAAATATTATCCGAGATATTACTTCCATTTATGAAATTGATTATGATAAAGTTCGTCAGCTGGAAGGCTGGAAAGAAAAGTCTATTCAGAATTTAAAAGAGGGAATTGAAGCATCCAAACAAAATGAATTGTACCGCCTGATTGTCGGACTCAGCATCCGTCATGTAGGCAGCACGACCGCAAAAATGCTGGCCAAAAAAGTCGATAAGCTGACTGACTTCCAGCACTGGACACAGGAACAATACAACGAACTGGAAGATGTAGGCCCTAAAGTGGCACAGTCGCTGTATCAGTTTTTTACTGACAAAGAAAATATTGATTTGATTGAATCCTTATCAACGCTTGGTGTTAATATTTATAAAACAGAAGCGGTACTAGCTTCTAATAAGTTGGAAGGAAAAACATTTCTTTGCACCGGAACATTCCCTAAATTTTCTCGGGATGATATAAAAGCCATGATTGAGAAAAACGGTGGCAAGAATCTCAGTGCCGTGAGTGCCAATCTGGACTATCTGATTGCCGGAGAAAAAGCAGGCAGCAAACTGGCAAAAGCACAAAAAATACCGACTATTCAGGTCATCAGCGAGGAAGATTTTCTGAAAATGATTGAATAATTTACCGATAGCACAATAAACTTATTTATCTACCTTTGCATGGATTCCAACTTTATGAAAAAACAAGCATTCTTTCTTATTACGGTTTTATTGTTTGCCTTAAGTGCCTGCGAGCAAAAACATTTTTACAATGAGTATAAGTCTGTCAATATTAAAGAATGGAAATCAACGGATACTTTAACCTTTCCAATCAAGATTGACACCGAAAATAAAAACTATCGGTATGCCATCAGTGTTCGCCATTCCAAAGAATATGAATTCAGCAATATCTGGCTGAAGGTATATATAAAGGGAAATAACATTGACACCAGCTTCCGTTATGAAATACCTTTATTCAAGAACGACGGAAAACCCTTCGGAAAAAGCTCCGGCACCTTGTGTACTCAAACCATTCCATTAAAAACAAATTTACCATTGTATAAAAAAGGAACTTATCAGATTTCCATTGTACAATTAATGCGCAAAGATCCGCTGGATGGCATTTCCGATATTGGCATACTAATAGACAAGAAATAGACACCAAATTTTCACGTCCGCGTTGCTGCCAGATATTGGTTTTTCTTCTTAACTTTATGTAAACCAATTTTATGAAGAAACTTCTGTTGTCACTGGCTGTAATTTTTTCTGTAGCCGCTTACTCACAAACACTTTTACGGGGTCCTTACCTGCAAAGTTTAACCAATAACAGTATTAAAATTATGTGGCGAACCAGCGACTCCTCAAATTCAGTGGTGCGATATGGAGATTCTCCCTCTTCTCTTACTAATATTATTACAGACAATGCTCGTTTGAAAAACCATATTGTGAAAATTTCTGGATTGAGTTCAAAAACGAAATACTATTATAGTGTCGGCTACGATGCAACTGTTTTGGCGGGTGGCAATGAACAGCACCATTTCGTCACGGCTATTAATCCGGGAGATTCCACTACTGGTTTTAAATTCTGGGTGACCGGTGATTTTGGCGGCGGCAATAACGAACAGATAAAAGTACGCCGCTGGTTTGAAAATTATTTGCAGTCAAATGTGGTAGATAGCTGGTTGTGGCTGGGCGATAATGTCTACAATGATGGCACAGACGCAGAATACAGCGCAAAGGTTTTTGACAATGTTTATGGCTATGATTCCATCTTTCGTTTCCTACCGTTTTACCCGATTCCGGGAAACCATGAT
>JADLAJ010000365.1 GCA_020848255.1 Chitinophagales bacterium | reverse complement strand
TGGAATAATCGATTGCCTTTTGCGGCAAGGTATCTCTGGAATAAATAGCCTGCTGTCCGTTTTTATTCAGCGCCAGTACAAAATGCTTCGGTACGGAGTAGAGTATCAGTTCCTGTTTGCCGACTTGTCGGATGTTATAGGCATAGGAAATGAAAATTGAAACCAAAAACAAACTCAGGCAGGCGATTACGAATTTCGCTTTTAGTTGAATGACAAAAAACGCCAGCAGCAGGATGGCTATCAACAAAATAACTAACTGCACTTTGGAGATGTACAGATTATATAGTTTTCCGAGCGGCAAACTGGAAAAGAAATAGGTGAGTTGAATGAAAATCGAAATCACCAATGAATCGAGCCAGCCGGTAATATTCGCTAGGAACGGTATAAAACTAAGTGGAATCAGCGCCACACTCAGCCATAAAATCACTGCGGAAAGCGGGATAGCAAAGATATTCGCCAGCAGGAAATAGGTCGGGAAATTGCCGAAATAGTAAATACTCAGCGGCACGGTAAACAGTTGCGCGGCAATGCTCGCCGACCACAACTGCCAAATGGAATCAATGAGTTTATTGTTGGAGTAATACAAGGCATAAATAGGTTTGGTAAAAATAAACAAACCCAGCATCGCCAGATAGGAGAGCTGAAAACCGATGTCAAACAAATTGTTCGGATCTATCAACAACTGTAATAAAGCAGAACCGGCCAGCAGATTCAAGTTGGTGACGTGCTCCTTGCTGAGTTTGCCGAAATTCATCAGTGAAAATAAAATGGCGGCACGTACACAGGCAGCCGAAAATCCCGTAACAAAAGTAAATATCCAAATGAAGCCAACAATGAATACGAATTTGGCAATCTTTATCTTTTTGTTCTTGTCTTTGATAAAGCTCAGCAGAAAAACCAGCATGCCGTAAATGATGCCAACGTGCAAACCGGACACCGACAGAATATGCAGAATGCCGGTGTAGGCAAAAGCATTGTATAACTCCACGTCGATATCCGCCCGGTGTCCCAGTAAAATTCCGTCCGCCAGCGCAAAATTTTCCTGTTTCGGTATATATTTTTGGAGAATGGACTGTACGTACATTCCGATTGAATGGCTGATACTTTTAATCCAAAGGCTTTTGTTTTTCTGTATCAGTGTAATTTCCGCTTTCGTAAGATATTGCTGCTGATAGATGGATTTGTGCTGCAGATAATTTTTGTAATCAAATTGTCCCGGATTTTTCGTCCCGTCCACTTCTTTGGATTTCAGCTGAAACAAGATTTCATCACCGATACTTAAATCAGCAAGTGTACTGTCTTTCTGAATATAGACTAGTAAGTTGCCGCTGACAGGTGTCATTTTATTCAGGCTGTCAATAATTTGCTCTACAGCAATTACCGTTTTATAGGTTTTTTCTTTTTCTTCTATTGGTTTGGAGATAATTCCTTTTGCAAATTGCCCTTTGAAATTGCTGAAATGAGTAGTCTGGTTATTGATTTTTTTATTGCTAATCATTAATCCTCCAACAAAAAACAGAAAGACATACACCAGGATTGCATTCCCTTTTTTTGAATAGGGATTACGGATGTTTAAATGACTGAGGATGACAGCGAACAGCAGTGCAAATGTCAGCACCAGCAGATAGGAGAGCGGAATATTCAGGAAATTGAAACAGCCTATTCCGAATATGAGCAGCAGAATAATTTTTAATAATGGCAGATGCGATAACTTATATTGCATTCACTAATATAAAAATGTATTTTGTAAAGTAAAAATAAAAAAGCCGTAAATCTGTGACTTACGGCTAACATTTTTATAGTAGATTTATTTCTTTTTCTTCTTCAACTCTTCCTGTTGTTTCATCATTTCCTGCATTTTAGCCTGAAACGTATTTTGTTTCTTAGGTTTCTTTTTGTTCTCCTGAATTTGTAAGTGAATCTGAGCCTCGTCCACAAAGAATTTTTGTATAATCCAGTTTTGACCAATCGTTAATACGTTGAATAAGAAATAGTAATAGCTCAATGCGGCAGGTTGTTTGTTGAACATAAACATCAGCATCACCGGCATTACATATTGCATAATCTTCATTTGCTGTGCCATCATATCATCACTGCCGGAACTTGGTTGTGATTGTGTTGTCATTTTGGTAACTGCAATGGAAGAAACTGCCATTAAGATGGTAAATAAACTGATGTGGTTTCCAAAGAGGTAGCCGATTACCGGAATATTCTGTGTCCAACTGATGATAGAATCGAAACTGGATAAGTCGGTTGCCCATAAAAACGGTTGCTGCCTTAATTCGATGGAGGCCGGAAAGAAGCGATACATCGCAATCAGAATCGGCATCTGCAGGAGCATTGGTAAGCAGCCACCAAATGGACTCACGCCGGTCTGGCTGTATAATTCCATTTGTTTCTGGCCAAATTCTGCCTGGCTTGGATATTTCTTTTTCAACTCATCAATTTCCGGTTTCAGTACGCGCATTTTCACCATCGACATGGTGGATTTGAAGGTAAACGGAAATGTCACTAATTTTATTACAACAGCTAATACCAGGATGATGATACCATAGTTAGATATAAACTTGCTTAAGAAATGGAAAATCGGAATAATAAAAAATTTATTAATCAAACTTAAAATACTCCAGCCTAAAGGTACGATTTCCGTTAAGTTTACATCCATTTTTTTCAACTCATCGTATTTGTTAGGTCCCATGTACATTCGCATAGGAAAACTGAATGCATTCGAATTATTAAATGGAATCTGTAACTGAGCGGTGAAGGTTTTTACAGTGTCTTTGCTCTCTTTTGGTGTTACAACACTGATTTTTGCATTGGTTTTAAAATTTTCCTTGGCTGCAATTAAGGAAGTATTGAAAAATTTCTGTTTGTAAGAAACCCATTGTAATGGTGATTCTATAGTTTTTTCTTTATCACTTGATAAATCATCTGCTTCTTTTGCATCGTTAAAGTAGTGCAAAGAGGTGTTAAATCGTTCATCATCAATACCACCTTCCTGTGAAGGTAAATCCTGTTTCCAGTTTAAGGTAATTGCCTGATTCGCCGGAATTACACCCGCAAAATTTACAGCATTAATCACGAAATCGGCTACATAGCCCTTTCCGTTCAGTGTATACTTGTGTTCATAGCTTTTACCATTACCCAATTCAATTTTATAAACAACATCTAACTTTTCAGTACCGGAGATCTTTTTTGAGCCGCCTGTTGTCGTAAAGAATAAGTTTTCAGTTTGGATAGGAGTTTTACTGTCGTTGGAAATAAATGTAAAATTGAAATCGTTACCGTGGTCTTCAAATAAGATAAGCGGTTTTTTGGTGAATGTTTTGTATTCTTTCAGTTCCACTTTTTTGATAACACCGCCTTTGCTGGAGAAAGTGTAGATACAATCTTCGTTTTCAATAGTGGTTAATTGTTCCGTTCCATTGGCAAAAGCAGCAAAACTTCCGAAACTTGCCGCAGATGCAGAGTCAGCAACAGGTTTTACAGCAACAGTATTTTTTGCAGAATCATTTTTAACGGCAGATTTGTTGGTGTCTGCACCCGGATATTTGGAAACCTGCTCGGCTTTCTTAGGATGTTCTTTCAGATATTTTGCTTCCTGTTGAGAGGTATAGATAGAGAAACCAAGGAATATCAATATTATCAGTGTAATACCGATAACGGTGTTTTTGTCAAAATTCATTCTTTCGTTTATTAAATTGAAGCGCAAAGGTAGGAAAATAGCATGAACCTAACAAAGCGCTATGGATAACAATAGATTAATTATTTTTAGTTCCACATAAATAGTTAATTTACAGATGTTCATTAATTGCATTTTGCCATAAAAAGGCTTTCCTTATCTTTGCAGTATGAGCAATACAACTTTAGTAATTATGGCTGCAGGGATGGGCAGCAGATACGGTGGCGTGAAGCAGGCTGCCAGTTTTGGTCCGAGTGGCGAGTGGCTGATGGATTATGCTATTTATGACGCACAACAAGCTGGTTTTAATGATGTTGTTATAATAACCAGAAAGGATTTGTTGAATGATATGCAGGAGCATATGGATAAGATTTGGGGTACTAAACTGCCGATTCGCTTTGCTTTGCAGCAGCCACCGGTAGATGCCAACCCTGAACGCACCAAGCCCTGGGGAACCGGTCAGGCGATACTGGCAACGAAAGAATTGGTGAAAAATCCGTTTGTGGTGATTAATGCAGATGACTTTTATGGCAGAGAAGCCTATGTTTCCATGCACCATTTTTTATCCAACTGTGAAAGCAACGAGCCAAGCTTCTCTTTAGTGGGCTATCCGCTGGAAAATACCTTATCGGATATCGGTTCCGTTTCGCGTGGGGTGTGTACCCTGAATGAAAACAACGAACTTGTTTCTATTACGGAAATGACGCAGATAGATTTGCGCGCCGGGAAGCTGCAAAACGAAAATGCAGACGGTACCTTTACGGATATTCCTGCAAACAGCTATGCTTCTATGAATTTCTGGGGCTTTACCTGTTTCCTGTACGGGGAACTGCAAAACCAGTGGGAAATTTTCTATGATAAGTACTGCGATGAGCCAAAAGCCGAATTTTTAATACCGACGGTGGTTTCTGCCATGATGAAACAAGGCAAGGTGAAAGTACAGTTGCTGCCGGATGGTAAAGACTGGTGTGGTGTGACCTATTCAGAAGAAAAGGATTTGGTAATTGCAGCTTTAAGAAGCAAAATTGCAGATGGAGTTTATCCGGATGATTTATCGAAGTAATTGTCTGAATCACGGATTATATGGATTTAGAGATTTCACAGATTATAAATCAGCAAAATTCTTTAATCTTTATAATTTACCTTCGGTCAAAAAATAAATTATGAAAGATTTATTATATTCAGATATTACGGAAAAAATAATCGGTGCTTCATTTGAAGTACATAAGTTTCTCGGTAATGGTTTTCAGGAAGTAATTTATCAAAGAGCATTAGCATATGAAATGCAAAATGCAGAATTGTATTTTGCTCGAGAGATAGAACAAGATATATTTTATAAGGATTTACAAGAACCTATTGGTGTACGACGAGCAGATTTTGTTGTTGAAAACAAAGTGCTAGTTGAATTAAAAGCACTAAAAGAAATAGAAGATGTGCATTTAGCGCAGACATTAAATTATCTACGTGCATATAAGTTAGAAATTGGATTACTAATTAATTTTGGTGGCAAAAGTTTAACTTTTAAACGATTAGTTTTATCAAAATAAAATTAAAATCAGCGAAATCCTTTAATCAGTTTAATCCGTGATTCAGACAAGCAAACTCAAACAGGAATTTATTCACCGCTATGGTGAGTTGGAGGTGGAGGCATATTTTTCACCAGGTCGTGTCAACTTAATTGGTGAACACATTGATTACAACGGTGGTTTCGTACTACCGGCTGCCATTTCTTTAGGTATTTCTGCTGTTGTTAAAAGGAGAGAAGACGGCATCGTTCGTATATATGCAAGAGAATTCAGCGAAGAAATTTCTTTTTCTGTAAATGATTTTTTTTTATTTCAGCAAAAATCAACAACGCATTGGTCTGATTATGTAAAAGCAACTTTACAAGTTTTAAAAGATAATGGTGTGCAATTACACGGTGCAGATATCTTAATCGGCAGCGATTTGCCTTTGGGTTCGGGCTTGTCGTCTTCGGCGGCTTTGGAATGTTTAATCGCGTTTATTTTTAATGAAGATTTTTATTCCCAAAACAGAACACCACTGGCTTTAGATGCACAAACGGCAGAACGGAAATATGTGGGCGTGAATTGCGGCATCATGGATCAGTTTGCCATAGCTAACGGAAAAAAAGACCATGCGATTTTACTCAATTGTGCCACACTGGATTACGAATACATTCCTGCTGATTTTAAAGATTACCAGTTGCTTATCATCAATTCCAATAAATCCCGTTCCTTAGCGGAATCAAAATACAATGAACGCAGAAGCGAATGTGATGCAGCTTTTGAAATTCTCTCAAAATTTGATATTGCGGAAGATTTGTGTCATGTACATGAGATTTCCTTAGGGTATTTAGAAGACGATACTTTGTATCAGCGTGCAAAACATTCTATTTTGGAAAACAAACGGGTGATTTATGCTGTTGAAGCCTTGAAAAACGGAAGTATCGAAGCATTCGGGCAGTTATTGACCGAATCGCATATTTCATTGGACGCTGATTATGAAGTAAGCGGACATGAATTAAATATGATTGTACATTACAGCACGCATTTTGATGGGTGTATCGGTGCTCGTATGACAGGTGCCGGATTTGGCGGATGTTGTATTGCATTGGTTGAAAAAGATAAAACAGAACGTTTTATAACGTATGTTAGCAAAAAATATAGCGAAAAGACCAGCCTGAAAGCAGACTTTTATGTCGCGGAAATTGAAGACGGAGTCAGAAAATTATAGAATGACACATAATCAATAATTCTGCAATTCTCTGATTCAATAACTTATAAAAATGGATAACGTAGATAGTTTAATACTGGAAAATAAGAACCCCGAAGAAAAACGGAACGAATACCAGATAGTATTATTAGTGGCATTTATCGGATTTCTGGCTTCGACGGATTCCATGTTGCTGATGCCTTTAAGCAATATTATTATGAAGAAGTATGATGTTTCCGCACAAGTCTCCACCTGGGTAATTTCCACCTATTCAATATTTGCCGGTATCTCCGGGTTTTTGTCCGCCTCCATTATGGACCGATTTGACAGAAAACGCCTTCTTATTGGAACGTTTATTGGCTTTGCACTTGGAACACTACTATGTGGTTTTGCCAATAATTTCAGTCTCTTTGTTTTATATCGTGGTATCACTGGTGTTTTCGGCGGCATTGTTGGCGGTGTTGGCGTGGCTATTGTCAGCGATTTGATACCCTATAAAAGAAGGGCAACCGCCATGAGTATCGTATCACTTTCCTTTGCGGTTTCTGCCATTATAGGTGTGCCTATCGGTATACACTTTGCTACAGAGTATGATTTAATGATGCCTTTCCGGATTTTAGCGGTTGTTTCATTTTTGACTTTATTACCCATTTTAGCCTGGCTTCCTAAAATTGATAAACATTTAAAAGAAAAAAAAGAGCATAAGAATCCATTTAAAACTATAAGAGAAGCAGCAAAAGATTTGAATCAGGTCTGGGCTTTGCTATTATCTATCTTAATCGTATTCAGTCATTTTGTTGTCTTACAGTTTATCGTGCCTTACATGGAAAATAATGTTGGTTTCAGCAGTAAACTGGTACCCGTTATGTATTTCATAGGAGGGATTTGTGCTATTGCCACTACACCATTTATCGGTAAAATATGCGACAGGAGAGGTAATATGCCATCTTTTGTGGTACTGATGCTGCTTTCTTTTATTCCGATCATTCTAAGTACGCACATTAACGTAGTAAGTATGCCCCTGGCTTTATTTATTTGCGTAACCTTCTTTATATTAGCCGCAGGGCGCATGATTCCGGCATATACTATTATGAGTGGTGCCACCACTCCGGATAAACGTGGAGGCTTTATGAGTATGCGTTCTGCCTGTATGGAAATCGGAACAGCACTGGCATCCATTGTAAGCGGATTTGTAGTGAAAATTGGAAAAGACGGAATGGTTCATCATTTCAACTATGTCGGGTATATTTCAGTTGCGGTTGGGCTTATGTGTATTTTTATTGCATCCCGTATCAGAATTGTAAGCACAGAATAAGCTATGTTAATTAAATTTTATGTTGATAGAATTAACACAGAATTTCTTGAGAATGATTAAATTTGTGAAAAATAAAGAGTTTTATGGCAAAAATGACTAAAGTATTCGGCGCAATTCTTTGTGTTTTAGGTACTATCTACTTAATTGTATCCACGTTCTTATATCTTAATACATCTGCACATCTAGATTACAATTCCGGAAAACAAATGTCATTTATTCAATCTGGTATGCCCTATTTCTTTATAGTTTCAATTCTTATCTTAGGATTTGGAATTATACTGGCAAAAGATAAAATTATTGATAACGATCATCACTAAGATAATCGTTTTGTTTTCATGGTTATAAGTTTTGTCCTCGATTAGAAATAGTCGGGGTTTTTTATTATTAAGCGATTACACCACTTCCGATTAATTCATCTTCTGTGTACCACGCACAAAACTGTCCGGGTGTAATGCCTTTTTGCAGATTTCTGAAAATAATATATAATCCGTCCTCTTTCTGGTACAAACAACAATCTTCCAAAGGTTGCCTGTAACGGATGCGGGCGCTATAATTGCGTTGTTCACCTGTTTTCAGCCTTAAATCTTGGCGTATCCAGTGAATATCTTCGTTTTTTACAAATAAACCGGCCCGGTTTAATCCTTTATGGCTTTCACTTTCGCCCAGATAGATGACATTTTCTCTTGTATTTGTTTCTATTACAAACAGCGGCTCTTTAAATCCGCCAATTTTCAGTCCTTTTCGTTGCCCAATGGTATAATAATGAGCACCATTATGTTCACCGATTATTTTCCCGTCCTGCACAGAGAAGGAATTTGGTTGGCTTAATTCCGCAAGTTCCTCATCTGTGCAATGTTCAAAATTATATGCCTGTTTATCCGGAATATATTCATTTGGAATCAGCACCACATTTCCTTTCTTTGTTTTGAGTTGTTGCTGCAGAAACTCCGGCAAGCGTACTTTCCCGATAAAACACAAACCCTGGGAATCTTTCTTTTCTGCCGTAATCAAATCTAATTGTTTGGCAATCTTTCGAACCTCGGGTTTAGTTAATTCTCCGATAGGGAAGATAGCCTTGCTGAGTTGATCCTGATTCAGTTGGCACAGGAAATAGCTTTGGTCTTTATTCCCGTCTTTTCCCGCTAATAAATGAAAAATCTGCTTTCCGTCTGAATCAAGGCTTTCACTTCTTCTGCAATAGTGGCCCGTGGCAACATAATCTGCCCCGATGGCCAGTGCATGTTTCAAAAATATATCGAATTTTATTTCACGATTGCATAAAACGTCCGGATTGGGTGTTCTGCCAGCCTCGTATTCCGCAAACATATAATCCACGATGCGGGTTTTGTATTCGTCGCTTAAATCTAATGTCTGAAAGGGGATACCCAGTTTCTGAGCTACCATCAATGCGTCGTTGCTGTCGTCTATCCAGGGGCAATCGCCTTGTATGGTGACACTGCCATCGTGCCAGTTCTTCATAAATAATCCAATCACCTTGTAGCCTTGCTGCTGCATTAAATATGCTGCCACACTGGAATCTACACCACCCGACATACCGACTACTACCCGTTTTTGCATGGTATAAAATTAACCAAAAGGCAGTCAAAAGAATATTATGTTATAATAAAAAAATAAACCCGCGGTAGAAACCGCAGGTCCAAACATAACATTCATTAAATAACCAAAAAAGATAAATCTTTATTATCTGTTTACAATAATTTTTCTAAAGGTATTTCCTTCGGGTAATCCGAATTTAAGGATATAAGTTCCGCTTGCCAGACTGGATAAGTCAACAGAAGCTTGTTTGTCTTTAATATTGTCGTATTCATCTGCAAAAACAGTTTGACCGGCTAGATCAAATAACTCCAGTTTTACAGTTTTGTATTCTTTCAGTGTGAAATTGATATTTACATTGCTGCTTGCAGGGTTTGGATAAACTTCCAGATTGTCAAAACTGCTTTCTGCTTCAATGATTCCCGTTGGTGTTGAGATGGAGAAAGTTGCATTTTGTAAACAACTGTTTTTGTCTTTTACAATTAATGAATAATTTCCTGCATTAAGATTAGGAATCACTGTACCAATAATCTCTGTCGAATTGTTTAATGTACAAGTGTATGGTGAGACACCGCCTGTTACATTTAAAGTTGCTGTATAAATATTTGGAGAGCTTTTTAAAGCGGTATTTATTGTAACATTAATTTTCTCAGGTTGTAAAATTGTTTTAGAACTTGATTTTGTGCAATTATATCCATCTTTCACAGTGATTGAATAGTCACCGGCAGAAATATTTGGAAGAGACTGACCCGTCTGGTTATTATTCCAGGTGTAAGTATATGTTCCGTTTCCACCGGTTGGGATAGCTTTTAAAATACCGTTATTGCCACCAAAACAAGATATATTTTGAACTATGTCAACATTTAAATTAAGTGCTGGTGCCACTGTTATATATGTTGTCTTTACTGTAGAGTCTTTTGTATTCGCATTTATTGCGACCATTTTTATGCTGTATGTTCCAGCCGAATTAAAGGTGTGAGATGGATTTTGAATTGTGTAATCTGTTGTTCCGTCATTGCTGATATCCCATCTCCATGCTGTTGGTGCGCCTGTTGATTGATCTGTAAATTTTACCGTTAATGGAACGCAACCTGTAACTCTGTCTGTGATAAACTGAGTGGTTATAGGCGTAACTTGTGTATTAGCGGTGCAACTTGTAGTTAATTTTTTATGTTTCTGGAATCCACAAAAAGAAGCGACGATGCTTCTGTTTACTACATCATTTATGCTTTCAAGGTCAGAAGCAGGATTCAATGTTCTTTTTGCCACACCATTGCTAATAGATGGATACATAATTTCTGCATTATTAGAATTATGACCTTGTCCGAAAGCATGTCCAAGCTCATGCAAAACAACACTTTCAAAATCATATTGACTAGATGGTGTAGTTCCTGAACCAAAATAAAAGGCTGCACTTGGGTTTAAAATCATATCAATTCCATCGGGGATAATAGGGGAGTTAGCACATAATGTATAGGAAGAGTAAGTTACACCCAAGGCACCGGCCGGCAGCGGACAGGAAGCAGATGAGAAGGAGATAAGATTGGTGTTATCCATTTGATTGCTACAGGTGGAGGCACTTGTAGTTGAATTTACAGTGATATTCACCCCCGTTTTGCATTTCCATTGGTCTAAAGCTTTTGTAAAACTTGCTTTGGCAGCTGTGTTATTATTAAAGTCAGTATTCAAAGTAAATGTATAACCACCCAAGCCATTCTGGTCAATTAAGGCAATCTTGTTTTTTTTGTATTCAAACTGATTGTAGGAAATATTTAAAGGGGATCCGGAAGAAATGGATAATCCTGTAGACGTAATTACATTAAATGCGCCGGTTCCTGCGCCACCTTGTCTGTTAGCAGAAGCACCTGGTACAATTACTTTAATTTCCGTATTACTCCAGGATAGAATATAAGTGGTATCAGGCAGACTTGTGTAAACAGATGAAGAAATACTGTTTGCATCTCTGAATTGTACTGTCGCTGTTCCTGTTCTTGTACCAAATCCCCATCCGCTTATAGTTAATACACTTTGAGTACCTGCACTAATAGTTGCCGGAGTAAATAATGATATAGATGGATCACCGGTCACATCATTATTTATAGCCGGAGCAATTTCACGGTAACTAATTCCGGTTGTTTTTTGAATTATTCCACATAAGCTGGATCTGTTCTGATAAACATCAAACGGATCATTGTATTTGCCTGTATATGGATTAAACTCAATAAAACCTTGTGCTAAAGCAAATATTTCGTATTTTTTATATTTGCTGGTATAGTTTATAGCAGCAGTGTTCTCACTTAAGAAGAAAATTCCTTTAGAGCCTTTTGTGAGGCTTGCATTTGGTTCTACTACTAATAGTCTTCCATCGATTTCACCACCGGGAGTGATAATTTCGATTGTTGTAGCAGAACTTCCTTTTAAAATGCCGTTTACCTGAACGGTATTAACCGTGTAAATAGCTGTTTTGTCAAAATTCCAGCAGGAATGTTGTTCTGTTACTTCACCTTCAATAATTGTCTTTGAATTTTGTGTTTTGTTGTCAATGGTTAACTTTGACATTAAACAGGTTGCGTTGCTACAATAGCTATACGCTATTGCGAACAATAAAAAATAGGGTTTCATGTTATGTTATTTATGTTTCTAAAAAAAAATAGGGTACTACAAACTTAGATAGTATTTTTCGATTTGTCAATAGTGAATTTACATATTATTGATAAAATTAATTATAAAGTCTCTTAAAACTACTAATTTTGAACCATGCTTGGACTTAAATTAGCAACAGACCCGCGCTGGGTAAACTTAGCTTCTCTGTCAATAGAAGAAATATTGACAGATCATGCTTTTTGCGAACAAAAAGCAACGACTAACTGTATCAGCCTCATACAGTTATATCCAGAAAGAGCATTTTTGGTGGATAAGCTTATACCGATTGTAAATGAAGAATGGTCGCACTTTAAAATGGTGCTCGATGAGTTGAAAAAAAGGAAGCTAAAGCTGGGGAAACAACGTCAGGATAAATATGTGGTTGCCCTTCAAAAATTTTTAAGAAAAGGTGGTCGTGAAGAAGACAGATTCCTCGATAGACTGCTTTTGGCTGCTTTAATTGAGGCAAGAAGTTGTGAACGGTTCCGTTTATTATCACTGGATATCAGTGATGATGACTTAAAGCATTTTTATCACAAATTAATGATTTCTGAAGCTACTCATTATCGTTTATTTATAGATATTGCAGAGAAATATTTTGAAAAAGACGCAGTAAAAGTAAGATGGCAGGAATGGCTGGATTATGAAACCAAGGTATTGGGAGAATTGGAGTTGCGCGGAGACAGAATTCATTAACGTAATCTGAATCATATATGGAAGACAAGAACACAAACCACCAAAAACTTACATCCACTCAGAATGTATTACTTTCCAAAGGAACGATTCAGGATTTATTTAAAAATAAAAACTGGAAAAATCTATTTTCTCCGGTCGATATATCCTCGCTTGTTTTTTTCAGGATATTGTTTGGATTACTCATGTTTTATGAGGTTACACGGTATTTAAGCCGTGACTGGATAGCAAAATACTGGATAGAACCTAAATATCATTTTACATACTGGCCGTTTGATTTTTTAAAACCCTTGCCAGGAGACGGAATGTATTTGCTTTTTTATTTTCTGGGTTTTTTGGCGGTTTGCATAGTAATTGGTCTTTTTTACAGATTAAGCATGTTGTTATTTTGGCTGTGCTTTAGCTATATCTTTTTACTGGAACAAACCAGGTATATGAATCACTTTTATCTGGTGGTTATCATCAGTTTCGTGATGATATTTATACCGGCACATACCAGTGCATCTGTTGATAGCAAAATATTTAAGAATATCCGTTCAGAAACAGCCCCTGCATGGGCACTCTGGCTGACAAGGTTTATGGTAGGTTTGCCTTATTTCTTTGGTGGTGTCGCCAAAATAAATGCAGACTGGCTGCAAGGTCAGCCTTTAAAAATATGGCTGTCGTGGAAAACTGATTTTCCTCTTATCGGCAGTTTATTTCACCATGACTGGATGGCTATAATTATGGCTTATTCAGGATTGTTGCTGGATTTACTAATAGTACCTGCATTATTATATAAGAAAACCAGAAAATGGGGATTCCTGCTAATCGTTATGTTTCATCTTATGAATTCAAGATTATTCAGCATTGGCATTTTTCCGTGGTTCATGATTGCTGCCACCAGTTTATATTTTAATCCTGACTGGTTTCGTAAACTGGTAAATGCGGTGAGTGGAAATAGCTGGCTGTTATCAACTGAAATGCTGAAAAATCACGAGACAAATATAGGCTTGAGTGGGAAACAGAAAGTAACAGTCTCCTTATTGATGATTTGGGTTGGAATTCAAACCATCTTGCCCTTACGGCATTTCTTTATACCGGGTGTTGTACACTGGACAGAAGAAGGTCATCGTTATTCGTGGCATATGAAACTGCGAACCAAAAGCAGCCGTGGGGAGTATATGGTAAAAGATAAAAAAACCGGATTAACACAATTGGTGAATCAGAGTGATTACCTTTCAAAACGACAAATGAATAAAATAGGTGACAGACCATATTTGGTTTGGCAGTTTTGTCAGATTATTAAAAAGGACTACCAAAAAAGAGGATATAATGTTGCTGTATATGCCAATATTCAGTCTTCCCTAAATGGCAGAAAATATCAGCAGTTAATAGACTCTAACGTTGATTTGGCATCTGTGCCCCGTCCTTTTTTTCCTGTTTCCTGGATTGTGCCACTGAGTACTCCATTGAGTGAGCAGCTGAACAGAGAGGAAGATGCAGATGACGGCGGAGAGTAATTATAAAGAACAAAGAGTATGGAGATTAGATTAGAAGAGATTAAACTTTACCTGCTTCAATTGCAGCAATCAATCTGTACTTCCTTAGAGGAATTAGATGGGGAAGCTGTTTTTATGGATGATAAATGGGAAAGAGCAGAAGGCGGCGGCGGCTTGAGTAAAGTAATACAGAACGGAGCCGTATTTGAAAAAGGCGGTGTCAATTTCTCCCATGTTCATGGCAAGCTTCCTGATGTATTAAAATCGGAAACCAGAAATGCAGAATATTTTCATGCCACCGGTGTTTCTATTGTGATTCATCCGCAAAATCCGTTTGTTCCTATCATTCATATGAACGTGCGTTATTTTTGTATGTCAGAAACTGCTGAAAGTGAAATTACAGAGGAATGGTTTGGTGGAGGCATAGATGTTTCACCTGCTTATCCCAATGAAACAGACACCCTGCATTTACATACCTTGCTGAAAAATGCGTGCGACCCTTTTGATGAAACCTACTATCCAAAGTTTAAAATATGGTGCGATGACTATTTTACTATCAAACACCGAAATGAAATGCGCGGCGTAGGAGGAATATTCTTTGATCACCTCCGTCCGAAGCACGAAACTGAAAAAGCGGAACTGTTTGCTTTTTTACAATCTGTAGGCAATAGTTTTATTCCCGTGTATGAGCAAATTGTAAAAAATAACAGATATAAACCGTACACAGAAAAGAATAAAGAATGGCAATTTATCCGAAGAGGAAGATATGCTGAATTTAATCTGGTGTACGACAGAGGTACGCATTTTGGGTTGAGAACCAATGGACGAATTGAATCTATTTTGATGAGCTTGCCGCCTCATGCGGAATGGAAATATAATTTTATTCCGGAAGCAGGCAGTGAGGAAGAAAAAACGCTAACATTTTTTCAGCCCAAAGACTGGTTTTAAGAATCTGTTTTTAAAACATTGATAATTATCAAATTAACCTTGTGTGTGGAAAAAATCATGTACTCTGGATGATGAATTATATCACTTATTGTTAATATTTGGTTGTATATTTACTCCCTATGAAGGCTTCTTTTGAACACGTTGAATGTAAACATTGTTCCAACCGTTTTAAATCTGTCTTTTGTAAGACAGAAAACGATATGATTAATGAGATTGAAGCGCTCAAAATATGCTCTTCCATCAAAAAAGGAGATACTATTTTCAGAGAAGGTTCTTATGCTTCGGGTGTCTATTGCATCAATGCAGGTAAGGTAAAATTATCTATGTTTGGCGATGAAGGTAAAGAACAAATTGTGCGTCTGGCAAAACCCGGAGATATAATCGGCTACAAAGCATTACTTTCAGGAGATAAATATAGTTCTACAGCTTCTGCCTTAGAAGATTGTAATGTTTGTTTTATTCCAAGAGAAATTTTTCTGGTAATTTTGCAAAAAGATGCTGCATTGTCCTTTGAAATGATGAAGGTGCTTTCCAATGAATTAAGACAGGCAGAAGAAAAAATTACTCATTTGGCACAAAAACCGGTTCGTGAACGGGTGGCAGAAACCATTTTATTCTTAAAAGAAACATATGGTCTGGATGCTGACAATATTGTAAATGTTTCTCTTACCAGAGAAGAGATTGCCAATTTAGTTGGAACCGCCACTGAAACTGCTATTCGTTTATTGTCAGAATTTAATAAAGACAACATCATAGAGCTAATAGGAAAAAAAATTAAAATCATTGATCAGCAAAAGCTAACAAAGACAGCTAATTTATACGATTAAGCTTCGCCTAGTTATAAAACATGATAAAAATCATGTTTTAGCTTGATACACATCAGCATCCGTTACTCAGTTTAGCTATATTTTAGCATCAAAATTCAATGATGCACAATTTGCATATTATCAATTACAATGATTTTACAAGTGAGGAATTATGTCATTACCTCGAAGATCGTCATTATACTCAAATATTGACGGATATGGAATCAATTCAAAAATACCTTGTAAACTTATCAATTAAAGATGATTCTGAATTAATAGAATTGATAAATGTTGTTTTCCGAAAATTACATGCCGAAGTAAAACAGTTGTTTGTAAAAGATAATATTTTGCTCTTTCCTCACATGTTGAATAATGCTCATGTGAAAATCAATCTTGGACCTGTTAATCAGTTACACAAGCAGATTAGTGGTGTATTACAACAATTGCGAAAATTAATGAATAATTATGTGCAGCAGCCATCCTGGTCAAACCAGCTGAAAATTGCCTGCAATGAATTATTTGCACTGGAACAGTCTATACAGCATGTATTGTACATTAAAGAGAATTTTTTATGGACGAAAATAAATAATGCGGTACCCGATGAGCACTGAAACGTTAGAAAAAAAAGTTTGTTACCATTGCGGTGAAAATTGCACATCGAGTAAAATTCATTTACAGGAAAAAATATTTTGCTGCGATGGTTGTAAATTAGTTTACGAGATACTCAGTGAAAATGATTTATGTACGTATTATGATTTAAACACCAATCCCGGTGTAGTACAGAAAATAAAAATCAGAGAAGATAAGTTTGCTTTTCTCGATGACGAAAATATTATCCGTCAGTTAATACAATTTACTGACGGCAATCAAACACACATTACGTTTTATCTGCCACAGATGCACTGCAGTTCCTGCTTATGGTTGCTCGAAAATATTCACAGAGTCAATCAGGGAGTTGTGACATCTAAAGTAAACTTTACAAAAAAGGAAGTGTTTCTTGTTTTCGATAATGCAAAAACAACCTTTCGTAAAGTCGTGGAAACATTAACCGCTATTGGTTACGAACCGCACATCAGTTTACATGAATTAAATACCAATCATGTAAAGAAAACAGATAAAACCAGATTGTATAAAGTAGGTGTGGCCGGATTTTGTTTCGCCAACATTATGATGATGAGTTTTCCGGAGTATCTGGTGGCAGACGGCGAAGTGGAAGCAAATATCAGACAAGTTCTGCAATATTTCATTGTTGCATTTTCATTGCCGGTTATCTTTTATTGTGCGACTGAATTTTTTACCACCGCATTGAAAGGTCTGAAACATAAATTCTTAAACATAGATGCTCCCATTGCTTTGGCAATTGCAATTACGTTCGGCAGAAGTTTATATGAAATCTTTTCTCATACCGGTGCCGGATATCTGGACAGCATGAGTGGTATTGTATTTTTTATGCTGGTTGGGAGAATTTTACAGGATAAAACGTATCAGTCTATATCGTTCGACAGAGATTATAAATCATTCTTCCCGATTGCAGTAAATGTACTGAAAGAGAATAAAGCAGTTCCCACACAAATAGATCAGATTAAATCCGGCGATATCATTCAGGTTTACAACAACGAACTGATTCCGGTAGATTGTATTTTATCTAAAGGTAAAGCGGAGATTGATTACAGTTTTGTAAGCGGAGAGAGTTTGCCGGTAATAAAAGAACCGGGTGAAATTATCTATGCCGGCGGTAAGCAAATGGCGGGTGCACTGGAATTACTGGTGGTTAAAGAAGTTTCACAAAGTTATCTGACTAATCTCTGGAATAAAGATGTTTTTAAAACCAAAGAAGAAAATTCTAATTCTTTCATTCACGGACTCGGAAAATATTTTACGTTTCTGGTGCTGGGAATCGCTGCGGTTGCAGCTGCCTACTGGTATGCACATGGTGAACCTAAACTGATGTGGAACACCATCACCACTGTATTAATCGTGGCTTGTCCGTGCGCCTTATTATTATCCTCAACGTTTACCAATGGTAATATCTTAAGAATATTAAGCAAGAATAAAATGTACCTGCGCCATCCTGATGTTATCGAAAATATATCGAATATAAACCAGCTGGTGTTTGATAAAACCGGAACACTTACACAACAAAGCAATGTAAAAGTAACGTATACCGGAAAAAC
>JADLAJ010000364.1 GCA_020848255.1 Chitinophagales bacterium | reverse complement strand
TTTCATATCAATAAATTTTACATGTTGAATTATTTTTCAGAAACAGGATTTCCTGCTGCAATATTGTTTTGCCTTTGGTATCAGACAGTAATTTTATGAGTGGTCTTGGTTGCAAAAGGGCTACATATTCGGGATTCTGCAAATATGTCAGCACTTGGTTATTATAATAAAAATCAAACAGCTGCTGTTGCAAGTATGCTGACAGGTTGTGTTTACCATAAGCGGCTTGCATCATCTCCTGCGTATTCCAAAGTTGACTTACTTCAGCAGGTGGATTTAAAATAATTATTTGTGCCAGTTTTGCGCACAACTGATAGATGGTATCGTATTGTTGATAGATTTGTTTGTTGGCCGGACTGATTATATCTATGATTTGATTACAGTCTGCTTGTTTTACCCGGGAGAAAGTAGTATCCTTTTGCGCCAACAGTTTGATACCTGTATTATCCAGACTGTCTGTGTGTATCCATTGCTGCAATACACTGCACTGTCTTTCAGACAAGTAGTAATCACTCACTTCGGCTCTTGCTGACATAAAGAGACAGACAAAGAAAATTAATAAAAGGGGTTTCATTTTAAATTTACAGCTTTGTAACATGAATTTACATAAACATACCGTTCAATGCAAATAAAATTATTAAAAAAAGTACTACAACTCATTGTTTATTAACTACAAATCGTGTTTATTTACAATTTCATGAGAAAAGTCAAGTGGAATAAACTACTTAAAAATACACACCCAATGCTATGGGTGTCGCTATTTATTATGGTACTGTATTTTCCTACTATCTTCTTTGACTTTTCACTGGATGATTTCCTGGTCACAGAACCCGTAGATGGCAAAATCCAGACCTTATCTGATGCTTTCGGACTTTGGACGCAACGCTTCAACAAGGTGGATTACAGGCCGGTGTCCATGTTTTCATTCGGTCTGGAATATCTGATATTAGGAAAACTCCATCCAGGTGTATCCCATTTTGTGAATGTGTTATTATGGATAGCAGTAGTCTGGTCAGGTTATCAGCTTTTACAACAGATTACTGAAAACAAACAACCCAAAACAGTATTCTGGACAGTATTACTATTCAGCTGTCTGCCTATTAATGTAGAGATGGTAGCCAGTATAAAATCAAGAGATAATCTTTTCAGTTTATTATTTACATTCTGGAGTTTGCGTTTATTGATATTACCATTAAAAAAAGAAAATCTCCTTAAACATGCAGGTGGTCTCACTTTATATTTTTTAGCATTGGTTGCAAAACTAGATGCTGCAGGTCTTGTTATTTTCACACCTATCTATCATTTGATAGCCACCTCTCCTATTTTCAATGTGAAGAAGTTGGCAAGATCTGCCTTGTTTCTATACATACTATTCATGATTACATTTCACCTAAGGATGAATGTTCTATACAATTTTATTGCCACAGGTGATTTCACAACTGACATAGGAAAAGTAACATTCACAGAGAATCCGGCGGCAATATTTAACCACTCTATTGATAAGCTTGCCGCTGCACTATACACCAATATCATTTACCTTCAAAAGATTCTTATCCCTTTTGACCTGAGATATTATTATGGTTTTAAATACTATGAATTCCCTGCTTTTATTTCTTTGACTATATTATCGGCTTCTGTTTTTCACTTTCTAGCTATCGGAGTATTGGGCTGGGCTATCGTCAACAAAAAGAAGGCAATATCGGTTGGCATATTGGGATATATCTGCTTTATCGCTTACGCGCTTAATCTGGCTGCGCCGATGGCAGGTGTGGTGGCAGACCGTTATGCTGCACAATCCACCATATGGATGATGCTGCTTGTCTCATCGCTGTTGATGATGATTCCTCAGAAAAAGATTTCTGTTGCATTGCTGACTATGCTACTCGTCTTTTTCTCCTGTGTTTCCGCTTACCGCGTAACCGCCTGGAAAGATGGTATCACGCTTATTGAGCGCGATGCGCCCCATCTGGAAAAATCCTACGAAGGCATGCGCATTGCAGCCAGTGTTTACAAAACTGAGTCGGATTCTGCAAAGGATGAAACGTTGAAAAAAGCCTACCTGCAAAAGGCTTTGCACTGTGCACAAAAGGCTAATGAAATTTATCCGCAGAATACGCTCATGAATTCTTATGAAGGCAGCTATTGGTTTGAATTAGGAAATTATGAAAAAGCCATTGAAAAGTTCAGAGATGCACTCGCTGTCGATAGCAATAAAATCAATACACTTACTTTTTTAGGCGATGTATTTTACACATCAAGACAACCAGACAGCTCGCTGTTTTATTACCAAAAAGCATTTGCGATTAACAAAAACAACCCTGTTTTAATCAATAACATCTCAACGGTCTATTATGAAAGCGGGCAGAAACAAGCCGCCCTTCAATTTAACCTGAACCTGATTGAAAAAGATTCAACCACAGGTGCCGCCTGGGAAAACCTCGGCTACTACTACCTGGCAGAAAAGGATTCCGCAATGGCTATTCAGCATTTTAAGAAAGCCATTCAATATGGACTATCACCCACTGCTATCCCGGTATTTATAAAATGAAACAAGCATCCGTTTTATAATTTCCTCAATAACCCGAAGGCACTTAATAATCTGACTTTTCCCCTTCCATCGAACTAAGGTGGCAAGTATTTTTTGTATAAAATTTAATGCCATAAAAAAAACGGGGGGCTGCAGTTGCCCCCCGTTTAAATACTTGCATACTTTGTTTTATTCCTTCACGAATTTAGCCTGATGCTTATTGCCGCTGGAAGCATTCGTCATATTAATAATATACATTCCTGTGGCAAAATCCGTAGCATCAATTTCGAGTGTGTGAATTCCCGGCATCAG
>JADLAJ010000363.1 GCA_020848255.1 Chitinophagales bacterium | reverse complement strand
TTTGTATATAATTCCTTTTCTTTCGTTTACGTCGGGACCAATATCGTCATATCCAATCGCACTATCCCGATAACCTGTGGGTACGGATATATTAGTCGTTCCAATAACGTAAGATTCTCCTGTACATGGAACAATTTCAAGGCCGGAACAGTATGCATCAAAAATAGGTGCAACGTCAACATCGGCATCAAAATAGGAAGACCATACTATGGCAGGGTCAATAATTAACGGATAGTTATTATCGAATTCATTGTTGCAGGCAAGTACATCCAGATTGTATCCTATGGTTTTGCTGTCGACAAACAAAAAATCCATAAGTATCTTTTTCTTCTGTCCGCGGATTACCTGATAGCACTCTGGAATTTGCATTTCAAGATCATGGTGTCTTAATCCGATAATGAGATTGTTTTTGTCATTTTTGCTTAGATTGTCTTGTCCTTCAAAGTGGATCTTTATTTTAGAAAAATCAGCACCGGGTGCCACTATCCAGTCAAATTCTACAGTTTTATTTTCAGTGCTGTATAATCGAAGATCTATCCCGTCGTAAACATTTTTAATAGTTAATTCTCCGTAAACCGGAATATCGGTTATAGCATGCAAAGGATTGTTGTCTGTCCAGTAATTATACTTTGCAGACAGTTCATTGGATGGTTCAATACTAAAACCAGTATTGCCTCCTGGAAAAGAGATTTCTACCGAGTGAGATGTGATGTCACTTAAGGGATCACATTGAAAAACATTAAGTTATATTATATAGTTTTCCAGATACAACGAACCAAATGTCGTTATAAATCCATAGGACACTTTTGATGACATTTGGCCCTTATTTCGCTCAAATTTTATTGTATTAAAGGAGGTTTTAATAGCCTCGGTTTGCTTTTCTGGTAAAGGAGAAGCACATAAGATTTCAAGGCTGCTTACAGATAAGCAGATGAACAGACGCAATAGTATTGCACCTGTTCTGGTGTAAATATTTTTCATATAAAGGGTTTTTATACGGCTGACTAAGGTTAATCAGAGTTATTGGATTTGTCAACGATTGTATAGTTATTTAACACCTGTAAATCATTGATTTTGACTAATATCAAGGTATAGACAATTGAAATTGAGGCGCTTTGATTGTCGAAATAAGGTTAAATTTACTTCCAATGCATGCATTGGAAATAACAACCTTATATTAAACTTTAGGTAACACCTATAATTCGGCATTCTTTTTTACAATTCGTAAATTCGCTCACACAATTTACTTTTTTAAGAATGTCAGCATATCAAACACCGGAAGGAATCGAAATTAAAGGCAAATTCACCCCTGAATATGCCGAAATCTTAACACCAGAAGCCTTGGCATTTTTTGCCAAATTGCAACGCAAACACAATGCGCGCAGAAAAGAATTACTGCAAAAACGTGTAGTAAGACAAGTTAGACTGGACGCAGGTGAGTTACCGGACTTTTTACCGGAAACCAAATCCATCAGAGAATCTGACTGGACAGTGGCGCCTTGCCCTGCGGATATTCAGGATAGAAGAGTGGAAATCACCGGTCCTGTAGATCGCAAAATGATTATCAATGCGCTGAATTCCGGTGCAAAAGTATTCATGGCAGATTTTGAAGATTCAAACGCGCCAACCTGGGATAATAATATCTCGGGACAAATCAATTTAAAAGATGCCAATAACAAAACGATTTCTTTGGAGTCAAACGGCAAATCCTATAAATTAAATGAAACAATAGCTGCTTTATTTGTTCGTCCGCGCGGCTGGCATTTACTGGAGAAACATGTGTTGGTGGATGGTGAGCAGGCGAGTGGTTCTATCTGGGATTTTGCCCTTTACTTTTTCCATAATGCCAAACAAAGAGTAGCAAGCGGCAGCGGTGTTTATTTCTATCTCCCTAAAATGGAATCACATTTAGAAGCTCGTTTGTGGAACGATATTTTTGTAGATGCTCAAAATGAATTAGGTATTCCTCAGGGTTCTATCAAAGCAACTGTTTTGATTGAAACAATAGTTGCCACTTTTGAACTGAACGAGATCTTATTTGAATTAAAAGAACACTCTGCAGGTTTGAACTGTGGACGTTGGGATTATATTTTCTCTTTCATTAAAAGAACGGTAAAAAATAAACAGTTTTTAGTGCCTGATAGAATGCAGGTAACCATGACGACGCATTTCTTAAAATCATATTCAGAATTAGTAATTCAAACTTGCCATAAACGCAATGCCTTTGCAATGGGCGGTATGGCTGCACAAATTCCGATTAAAGACAATCCGGAAGCGAACGAAGTGGCACTGGCAAAAGTGCGTGCAGATAAAGAACGTGAAGCAAAAGCAGGCCACGACGGAACTTGGGTGGCACATCCGGGATTGGTGCAAATCGCCATGGATGAATTCAACAAATATATGCCTACACCTAATCAGATTTTTAACAAACGTGAAGATGTAAGCGTAACGGCTGCTGATTTATTAGCAGTTCCATCCGGAACGATTACTTTATCAGGTTTGAAAAACAATATCGATGTTGGAATTCAATATTTAGAAGCATGGTTGCGTGGAAATGGTTGCGTGCCTATCCATAACTTGATGGAAGATGCAGCAACAGCTGAGATTTCCCGTACACAGGTATGGCAATGGGTACACCACGAAGATGCAAAATTAGATGATGGCACAAAAGTAACAGCTGAATTAGTTCAACAACTAATAGATGAACAAAAAGCAGCTTACAAAGCAAGTTTAGGAGATAAGTATGCTGCTTCCCAATTTGATTTGGCTACAGAATTATTTACTAAAATGAGCTTGCAGGATACACTGGAAGAATTTTTAACCCTGGAAGCTTACAATTATATAGACTAAGGAGTATGCAAAAAATAGTTTTAATAGTTTTGGTTGTTAGTGTGTTTACCGCTTGTAAATCACAGGAAGAACAATCGGCAAGTACTGCAGTAGAAACGATTGCAGACTCCATGCAAACACCTGAACCGCCCGCAACTGCAGGAAAATTAGCAGCAACGGCAACTGATGAAGTGGAAGGAAAAGAGGGTAAAACAATTAGCTTTACTTACGATAACAATGCATCTACTGTTTCTTTTGAATTAGATGGGAAGCAAGTGGTGTTAACATCTATAGAAAAGATTTCTGATATGCCGGCAGCAAATGGCAGAACCTATTCAAACGAAGAATTTACCTATAACAATAAAGATGGAATTAAGCTGACGGACAAAAAAGGTAAACTGATTTTTGAAGAAAAGCAATAAAAATAATCACAAAACTCTTTATTTATAAATTCAATAACTTAATAAAAATGGCAACAAAACAAGAAAGAGCGGAAGCTCTAAAAAAAGATTGGGCAACTAATCCACGTTGGAAAGACGTTAAAAGAGATTACACAGCTGAAGAAGTAATTAACATCAGCGGTTCTGTTCAAATTGAATACACTTTGGCTAAAAACGGAGCTGAAAAATTATGGAATAAATTACACACCGATGACTGGGTTGCCGGTTTAGGTGCTTTTAACGGTAATCAGGCTATTCAGGAAGTTACGGCTGGTATGAAAGCTATTTATCTTTCAGGTTGGCAGGTAGCTGCAGATGCTAACTTATCTGCAGAAATGTATCCGGATCAATCTTTATATCCTGCGAACTCAGTTCCAATGGTAGTTAAACGTATCAACAACTCTTTGATGCGTCGTGACCAGATTGAATATTTGGATGGCGAACCAACACGCGACTGGATGGTTCCAATCGTTGCTGATGCTGAAGCTGGTTTTGGTGGTAACCTGAACGCTTATGAATTAATGAAACAGATGATTGAAGCGGGTGCTGCAGGTGTTCACTGGGAAGACCAGTTAGCTTCTGCTAAAAAATGCGGTCACTTAGGTGGTAAAGTATTGGTACCTACTCAAGAAGCAATCAATAAATTATCTGCAGCTCGTTTGGCTGCTGACGTTTGTGGAACTTCAACCTTGGTAATTGCTCGTACAGATGCTGAAGCTGCGAACTTAATTACATCTGATATCGATCCACGTGATACAAAATTCATCATCGAAGGAAAACGTGCACCTGAAGGTTTTTACTATGTTAAAAACGGTTTAGAGCAAGGTATCGACAGAGGTTTATCGTATGCACCTTATGCTGACTTAATCTGGATGGAAACTGGAAATCCTGATTTAGGAATGGCAAGAGAATTTGCACAAGGTATCCACGCAAAATACCCTGGAAAAATGCTGGCGTACAACTGTTCTCCTTCTTTCAACTGGGCAAAATACATGGACGTGAAAGCAATGACTACTTTCCGTGAAGATTTAGCGGCAATGGGTTACAAATTCCAGTTCATTACTTTAGCTGGTTTCCACGCTAACAACACTGTTATGTTCGAATTAAGTAAAGCATACATGGAAAGAGGTATGGCAGGTTACTCTGAGTTACAACAAAGAGAATTTGCATTGGAGTCTGCGGGCTTCCAGGCAATCAAACACCAGTCATTTGTTGGTACAGGTTACTTCGATGCTATCCAGCAGGTTTGTCAGCAAGGACAATCTTCTACTACTGCATTGGCTGGTTCTACAGAAGCAGAACAATTTCATTGATAAACTCGTGCCACGATTATCGTGGAACAATACTATAAAAAAAACGCTCAACATTAGTTGAGCGTTTTTTATTTATAAAGCATAGAGATACTTGATTTCTTTGCCAGTTTACTGTTTATCCAGTCTATCCAGTCGAAATAATTAAAGGCGTATTTTTCCAAAGAATGGCTCTTTGTGTTTTCTAAGGAGGTTTTCAGATTTTGTAATGATCTTTCTAAATCAAGCGTATAGTTTTTTTCTTTTGAAAAGAATTTCAGGATAAGATTTTCCGTTTCGAAAGCGGAAGACTGTTTTTTAAAATAGTACTGAACACTGGCACGCTTATAATGAACATAGGAGTAATTCTTAAGTTCAAAATGTATCAGCAGATTCAATAATTTGGCAAAGTTGTACAGGTCTGGTCTTTCATCTTCCGTATATTCATTCAGCAGAGTATTTATCTTTTTTATGGCATTGTCAAAATTCCCAACAGTAAAATAATAGTAACCCAGCATATATAAGAAGGTAATTTTATAAGACGGCGTCAGGATGTCTTTATATTTCTTCAGGCCGGTTTCGACATCATGTATAATAGCACTTGCTTTTGAGAATTGTTTTTTTTGCAGATACCTGGAAAGTTCTATACTGTAAGAGAAATTAAAGATTTGAGCGGAAACACGAAAGTAATAGAGCTTGTCAGTATGAATGGAAATATTTCTTACGTTCTCCAGTTCTCTGTAAAACAACTTATCCGGCATAT
>JADLAJ010000362.1 GCA_020848255.1 Chitinophagales bacterium | reverse complement strand
GTGCAGACCTGCAGAAGATTCTCAGCTTTATGGAAAAGCTGAATGAACTGCCTACAGACGGGGTGGAACCATTGATATATATAAATGAAGAGGTCAATGTTTTCAGAGAGGATGAAGTGGACTATCCAATTACGAAAGAGGAAGCGCTCCGCAATGCGCCTCTGAAAAATGAGGATTATATCAAAGTGCCGAAATTTGTGAAAGGTACTAAATATTAAAAGGATACATGGAAGAACAAAAATGTATTATTGAGTTGAAAGGAATTACCCGTGAATTTAATCTGGGCAATGAAACTATCCGTGCGCTCAGAGGTATTGACCTGAAGATTTTCAAAAATGAATATATCGCGCTGATGGGGCCTTCAGGCTCCGGAAAATCTACGCTGATGAATATCCTGGGCTGTCTGGATACACCCAATTCCGGACAGTATCTGCTGGAAGGAAAAGACGTGAGCAAAAGTTCGGATAATGAGCTTGCCGCGGTGCGCAATCATCAGATAGGATTCATCTTTCAGACATTTAATCTTATTCCGAGACTCACCACGCTGGAAAATGTGGCACTGCCGCTGATTTATGCGGGCTGGAGCAAGAAAGAACGCGATGCTCGCGCCATGGAAGTACTCAGTCAGGTGGGACTCGCCGAACGTATTAAACACAAACCAAATGAATTGTCCGGCGGACAGCGGCAGCGCGTAGCGGTAGCCCGTGCACTGGTGAATCATCCCTCATTGATTCTCGCGGATGAGCCAACAGGAAACCTCGATACCAAAACATCGTATGAAATCATGCGGCTGTTTGAAGATATTCATGCCAATGGAAACACTATAGTGGTGGTGACGCATGAAGAAGATATTGCTTCCCACACACACCGTATCATCCGAATGCGCGATGGGCTTGTAGAAAGCGATTTGCCCAATACCGATATCCGAAATTCCGGCAATACCGAAGCGCCGGTTTCCGTTCATTAAAAAGTAAACAGCAGCGGCAGATTTTTGGAAAACAACTTGATGGAAATCGATAGCAGAATAACGCCAAATACCTTTCTGGAAACGTTAATGCCGGTGTCGCCCAGCCAACTTTCTATCTTGGGAATGAAACGGATGACCAGATAAATTATCACCAGATTAATCAGTATAGCAATCAGAATCAGGAGTACATCGTATTCTGAGCGCAGCGACAGCAGCGTGGTCAGCGTTCCGGCGCCGGCAATCATCGGGAAAGCGATGGGAACAATGGAGGTGCTTTTGGGATTTGCACTGCCCGATTTGAAAATATCGCGGTTCAGGGTCATTTCCAGTCCGATGAGAAAGATAACAATGGAGCCCGCCAGTGAAAAAGATGCCACATCTATTCCGACCAAACGCAGCAGCTGATTGCCGATAAACAAAAAGATAATCATAATAAATCCTGAAACGATAGTGGCATACTTGGCATCCACATGTCCTACTTTGGATTTTATATCCAGTATTACCGGCACAGACCCCAATACGTCTATGATGGCAAAAAGTACCAGTGTCACGGTGAGCAGTTCTTTGATATCGAATGGCATAGGATCGTTTTGTCGGCAAAGTTCTGATTTTTACCATATACTTTTCAGGAAAACAGCTTTTATTTTATGCGGAAGTAAAAAGTTTGTTTCAAGTGCCGGAATAGCCTGTTTTTGTATAATTCTTATGCACAAACTCCCTGATATCGGGGATATTTCTCTATACAAATACAAAAAAATCCTTTAAATTTGCATTTTAGTATAAATTAACACTATTTTTGTCCAATAATTAAAACCAAAGTCTTTATGAAAAAAGGTAACGTATTATTTTATGCATTACTCATCTTGGTGAGTTCTGTAGCGATGGGTGCCAAGAAACCACCTAAGAACAACAAGAGTGCAGTAGGAAACAGCAAATGGAGCATCGGCTTGGGTATGGAAGTGGCTGATTTCTATTCTCCAAAATTAGACAAACTTTCTACGTTTAAAAAACCAATCTGGTTCGGTCCAAGACTGACTATGTGGAGAAATTTTAACTCTTCTGTGGCGTTAGGATTAGACTTAGGTAGCTATGCTTTCTCTTCTAAGTTGGACGACGCTACACTGCCACCGGTAAACACGTATAATTTGTTATACTCTGGTTTGGCTGCGTACAAATTCAACAACGGTTATATCCTGAAGGAAGATGCTGCCGTAGCTCCTTACTTGTTCGTTAAACTGCAAGGTACATGGGCAAAATCTCCTGTATTCCAGGATAACGTAAACGGTTTCGGTATTCCAATCGGAGCTGGTATTAATTTCAAAATTGCCAATAACGTTGCTTTCAACGTGAATGGTGGTTACAACTTCGGTATCAAAAACAATGAAGATCATATCTTCTTCGGTGCCGGTTTAATGTTAGACTTAGGCAAAGGAAAAGAAGTGGCTGCTCCGGTAGATACAGTAGTAGCTACGCCGGTAGATACAGATGGCGATGGCATTTATGATATCGACGATGCTTGTCCTGAAGTACCTGGTCTGGCACAGTTCAACGGTTGCCCTGACACAGATGGTTATGGCGTGGAATACAGCGAAGACGAGTGCCCTACAGTAGCTGGTTTGGCTGAATTCAATGGCTGCCCTGATACAGATGGCGACGGAATCATCGACGCTAAAGATGCTTGTCCTGAAGTAAAAGGTGTCGCTAAATTTGGCGGTTGCCCGGATCCGGACAGAGATGGTGACGGTATCGTTAATGACAAAGATTTATGTCCTGATGTAGCTGGTGCATTCTCTGCACAAGGTTGCCCTGACAAAGATGGTGACGGCGTTGCTGATGCACAAGACAAATGCCCGGATGTTGCAGGCCCTGCATCTAACAAAGGTTGTCCTGAACTGAAAGAAGAAGTGAAGAAAAAACTGGCTTTCGCTGCTAAAAATATCATGTTCGAAACAGGTAAAGCAGTAATCAAACCATCTTCTTACAAAATTCTCGATGAAGTTGCTTCTATCCTGAATGAGTTCTCTTACTACGATGTAAACATCGATGGTCACACAGACAACGTAGGTGATGATGCATTCAACCTCAAACTTTCTCAGGAAAGAGCTGCAGCTGCCATGGCTTATTTAACTAAAAAAGGCGTGAGCGCAAGCAGAATGGTTGCTACAGGCTATGGTGAAACAAAACCACAGGCTGATAACAAAACGGCTGCAGGTAGAGCTGCTAACCGTCGTGTTGAGTTCAATCTGATTTTCAAATAATCTCCGGATTATTTTATCATAAAAAGGGCTGCATTTTTGCAGCCCTTTTTTATATATTTACTTTATGAAGAGTAAATCACCCCGCGGATTGCTGCGGTACGAACGCAATGGTGTTATCCTGTTGGTATTGCTGATATTGCTATTGGTGGTATCAAAACGATACATAGTGGATTACTTTACACAGGATGTTGCGCCTACCGCCAATGACCAGAAAACACTGACAGCATTACAGCAAAAAATTGCGGCTGCAAAAACAAGCTATACCAATAGCTACTCTTCACGCAGCAGCAAATATCCCGATGCGGCAACGTCCGCTACTGCAGATTCACCCGCAAAACCCTATAAAACATTCACCCTCGAAGTGAACAGCGCAACACAGACCGACTATGAAAGATTATATGGAATAGGCAAGGTGCTGTCGGATCGCATCGTCAAATTCCGCGATAAACTCGGTGGTTTCTATTCCATTCATCAGATAAAGGATGTCTGGGGTGTGGAGGATACCACTTTCGAAAAATTCCGGCATCAGTTGACCATCAAACCGGCCACCATCAGGAAAATCAATATCAACACCGCCACCTACGAAGAACTGACGGCAAATCCCTATTTCTTCTCGACGATTGCGAAGCAAATTATAGGCTACAGAACCAAAGTGAAGCCTTTTGCCAGTGTGGAGGATATCAGAAATCTCTATTATGTGCGCGACCACCCGGAGCAATATGAGAAACTGGCTCCCTACGTGAAAACAGAGGATTAGCCCTTTCCTTCGAATGGCATATTTTTCACATTTTTCTGTTGATTCATCGGTTTTCAGACGTTCGTATTTCGCACAAATTTTGTATCTTCGGCAAAATTTTTATCAGAATGAACTTCGAATACTCAGAAAATCAGCAGATGATTGCGCAAACGGTCAGAGATTTTGCGGAAAAACACATTCGTCCATATGTTATGGAGTGGGATGAGACACAACATTTTCCGGTAGAAACACTGCAAAAGCTGGGCGAACTCGGACTGATGGGTATTTTAATTCCCGAACAATACGGAGGCGCCGGACTGGGTTACTACGAATACATCACGGCATTGATAGAAATCGGAAAAGTAGACAGCGCACTCTGTTTGTCAGTAGCTGCTCATAATTCACTTTGCACCAATCACATCTATAAATTCGCCAATGAAGAACAGCGCAAACGCTGGATTCCGAAACTCGCAAGTGGCGAGTGGATTGGTGCCTGGGGATTGACAGAGCCTAATACCGGTTCGGATGCAGGACGTATGAAATGCGTGGCACATCAGGATGGCGACCATTGGGTCATCAATGGTTCCAAAAACTTTATCACACACGGTATCAGCGGCAACGTTGCGGTAGTAATCGCCCGTACCGGTGAATTGCTGGATAGCCACGGCATGACGGCGTTCGTGGTAGAACGTGGCACACCGGGATTCAGTGGTGGCAAGAAAGAAAATAAACTCGGTATGCGCTGCTCAGAAACGGCGGAAATGATATTTGATAACTGCCGCGTGCCGAAAGAAAATGTATTGGGTGAAGTGGGTGACGGTTTCGTGCAGGCGATGAAAATCCTGGATGGCGGTCGTATCTCTATTGCAGCCCTGAGTATCTCCATCGCGGTAGGTGCTTATGAAGCAGCCGTGAAATATGCAAAAGAAAGAGAGCAGTTCGGAAAGCCTATTTCGGAGTTCCAGGCTATTTCTTTCAAACTGGCAGACATGGCTACACAGATTGAGGCGGCTAAATTACTGACCTTCCAGGCGGCAGATATGATGATGCGCGGTGAAAAAATGACCAAACAGTCGGCTTTCGCCAAATATTACGCCTCTGAAATTGCCTGCAAGGTGTCCAATGAGGCGGTGCAAATTCTGGGTGGTTACGGATATATCAAAGACTTCCCGGTGGAGAAATTCTACCGAGATGCCAAATTGTGTACTATCGGAGAGGGAACTTCAGAGATTCAGAAGCTGGTAATCAGCCGTGAAATCCTGAAAGGCAATATTTAATATCGCCCTCAGAATGTTAAAAACACATTAAAATAGCGGAAGAATCCGGCATAATTTTCAGAATTTCAAATTATAGTGTATATTCGCACTCCAAATCTTAACAATAAAAGAGGTATCAAACATGTTAATCGTTGACGCAAGAGAATCAGATTCATTAGACAGAGCACTGAAAGTGTTCAAAAAGAAATTTGAAAAAGCAGGTGTAGTTAAAGAACTGCGCAAACGTCAGGCTTTCACTTTGCCATCTGTGAAACGTCGCACTGCAGTATTAAAAGCAGTATACGTACAGCAATTACGCGCTTCAGAAGAGTAGTACTTGCAATTGTCATTTTTTTGGATTATATTTCAATTTCAATTGAACATGATCCGAGATGATAGAGGCATTTCTGCAATACCTGAAACACGAAAAAAGATATTCACCTAAAACTGTAGAATCTTATCAAAGAGATCTTCTACAGTTTTTTTTATTTATACAATCCCAGTACGAACAGGACGACCTTGCCGCTGTGCGCCATCCTCAGATTCGTGCCTGGGTGGTGGAGCTGGTCAGCAGCGGGCAGCAACCGGCTTCGGTAAAGCGCAAAATTTCCGCCCTCAAATCATTTTATAAATACAGTCTCAAAAAAGGACTGGTCAGTTCTAATCCGGCCGATAAAATTACTACCCCAAAAATTCCTGAACGCCTGCCGAAGTTTGTGGAGCAGGCCCGGTTGCAGGATCTATTCGATGCTCCCGAAAAATATTTTGAAGATACCTTCACCGGTTTGCAGGATCGTCTGGTGATGGATGTGTTGTATTCCTGCGGACTTCGCCGTCAGGAACTGATAGATCTCCGCTGGGAGGATGTCAACTTTGGCGTGCCGCATATCAAGGTGACCGGAAAAGGCAACAAGCAACGCCTGGTGCCAGTTGCAGGTTCGCTCGCTGCGGCATTGTCCGACTTCAGACAGCAGCAGCAGCGCCATTTTCAGGATAAAAAAATAGCACCTTTTGTTTTTTTAACCAAAGACGGGCACCAATTGTACCCGCATTACGTTTATAAATTAGTCAATAAATATATCAGCCTATGCAGTACCGTTAAAAAGAAAAGCCCCCATGTGTTGCGCCATTCCTTCGCCACACACATGAGTAATAACGGGGCCAAACTCAGCGACATCAAAGAGCTGTTGGGGCATGCCAGTCTGGCTTCCACACAGGTATATACCCACAATTCTATTGAACAGTTAAAGGAAATTTATAAAATTGCTCATCCTAAAGCGTAAGATTATGTCTATGAAAATTCAAATTCAGTCCGTGCACTTCCATGCAGACCAGTCATTGAAAGAGTTTATCAATAAGAAACTGAGTAAGCTCGAGACATTCTATGACAAAATTATCGATTCAGACGTGGTACTGAGTCTGGAACAGTTAAATACACAAGTAAAAGACAAAGTAGTGGTCATTAAGGCCAATATTCCGGGAAATACGCTCATTGCGAAAGAGAAAAGCAAAAAATTTGAGGAGGCAGTAGATCTGGCTGTTGATTCGCTCCGTCGTCAGATAGACAAGGTAAAAACGAAAAATAAAGCATAAATCATTATAAATTAAGGAGAAATGCGGCTGAATTCAGCCGCATTTCTGTTTTTCAGGCCGGAGCGGTCGCAGTTGCCCGGCTGGGTAGTATTTTAAATTATTATAAACGAAGAAGTTTTTTGCACACAACCTGAGCTCAAGTAATAAAAATCAGAATTTGTAGTATATTTACATCATTTGACAAGATTGTATGTGAGTTTATTTTAATATTGTATGAGTGATTTAAAAATTGCATTTGTTAAACAAGAAGTATATCAGGATTTGTATGTCTGCTCTAATGAAGAAAAATCAGCGGGAAACATACTCTTTTCTTCAATTATGAGAGTTGGTCCAATAGGTTTGATGGCAGAAAATAATGCAGATTTCTATATATTAAGTGAAGAATATAATGAAGAAACGCAGGTGTATAAAAGAGTAATACCCAGGGTGGCTGATAAATTACAATTATTAAAAACACAAACTTTTGATACACTTGAAGGCGTGGGCTTCTTTTCTCCAGGCAGTCCATATCCAAACGGCAAATTTGCCGTAGATGGTAAATTGATAGATTGGTCAATATATGATGTGGTAATTTCTATAAATATAAGCATACCAACAGAAATCATAAAAAAGTACAGTGATACGCTTTTTTGTTACATGATTGGAGAGGCTAATATTCTTTCTCAAAAAGTAGAATACGGGTATGATGCTGTATTGAATCAGAATGCAAGTGGTAAGCTAAATATAAGGAAAGGTGTTGTTGATTTTCCTTACACATTTTTGAAAGGTAATACATTGGAAGATTTATTAAGTAAAAGATTTAAGAATAGAAACAAACGAGGTATCTATGTGGAAATAAATTCTTGTAAGGAACGACCAGTTGTTAGCATACCTGATGATTTTAAAATCATAATGCAACGCACCGGGCAAGAGATCAAATTACACAAACAAAATATCAGTGAAAATTTAGAACAGTTATACAACTCTAAATATTATATAAAATATGGAGGTCGAAAAACGCGTGGGAATGGTGCAGTAGAGGCCATTTCTTCAGGGGCTTTAGTTATAATGAATCCTGATGAAATCATTTACAAAGAAATTTTACCGAATGAGACACAATGTAAGACATTAGAGGAAATTATTGAATTAGTTATAAAGCTTGAAAATGATTCTGATGAATATGACAGGCTGCTTAAATTGCAAAAAAAAATAGTCGACTTTTATTTTTATGAGCGTCCTCTATACAATCTGAGAAAGATGCTTAACCTTAAACGTATTAAAAAAAATCAACGCTTTTATTTTTTTAAACCATCCTATTGGAAAGAGTTTTTTTGCTGATATTAGGAATAATTAATTTTTTAGCTCTATTATGTCACTGTTGAATGCTTTGATTATTTTGTTTTACTAGGCTAATCTGTATCTGTTTGGATGTGGGAGCATCTGTATTTTTACGTATAATACTATTATCAAGCCATTCTTGAACTTTAAATAATCTTAAACTAGAAACATTTTTGCACACAAGTGATGAAAATCAGAATTTAGTTGTATATTTGCACTCCGAAAATAGATGAGACACTGTCTTTTTTATTCAAGTTCTTGAAAATTAATTACTTTTTATGCCGATGTAGCTCAGTTGGCCAGAGCAGCTGATTTGTAATCAGCGGGTCGGGGGTTCGAATCCCTCCATCGGCTCCATAAAAAGTGTAGGGTAAGTAGCCAAGTGGCCAACGGCAACAGACTGTAAATCTGTCCTCTTCGGAGTTCGGTGGTTCGAATCCATCCTTGCCCACCACGTTTTTTCTGATAAACACAGAAAAGACAAAAGAGTTCTTTAAAGCAAACAGTAGAAATCCTTATTTCTGCTGTTTTTTTCAGTTTATGAATATGCGGAAGTAGCTCAGTTGGTAGAGCGACAGCCTTCCAAGCTGTAGGTCGCGGGTTCGAGCCTCGTCTTCCGCTCCAAAAAATAAGCATAGCTGGGTGAATAGAAAGAACCAAGCGATATCGCCGATGTAGCTCAGTGGTAGAGCACTTCCTTGGTAAGGAAGAGGTCGCGGGTTCAATTCCCTTCATCGGCTCAAAATATAAGAAAGAAAAGAGTTTCCTGAAAAGGAAGGCTCTGAATAAAAAAACTAATTTTAAAATATCTAAAAAAAAGAAATCATGGCTAAGGAAAAATTTGTGAAAGATAAGCCGCACGTAAACATCGGTACTATCGGACACGTTGACCACGGTAAAACAACTTTGACAGCTGCGATCACGTATGTATTGTCAAAATCTGGTCTGGCAGAGAAAAAAGACTACGATTCAATTGATGCTGCTCCGGAAGAAAAAGAGCGTGGTATCACTATCAACACTGCACACGTTGAGTACCAAACTGTTTCAAGACACTATGCACACGTTGACTGTCCTGGTCACGCCGACTACATCAAAAACATGATTACCGGTGCTGCTCAGATGGACGGCGCTATCCTGGTGGTAGCTTCTACAGATGGTCCGATGCCACAAACAAAAGAACACATCTTATTGGCTGCACAGGT
>JADLAJ010000361.1 GCA_020848255.1 Chitinophagales bacterium | reverse complement strand
GCCTGGCAAACGGTACAGCGCGGACATGCCGTTGCGAACGGATTGCCGGTAGTGGCCGTAAACAGGGTAGGACATGAGCCGGACTGGTCGGGTGTTACCAATGGTATCCAGTTCTGGGGACAAAGCTTTGTGGCCGGCCCGCAAGGTGAAATTATCTTCTCTGCACCTCACGATACCGAACTGAATGCCGTCATTGAAGTTGATAAACAACGCACCGAAGATGTACGCCGCATTTGGCCATTTTTGCGCGACAGAAGAATAGATGCCTATCAGGATATTTTAAAGAGGTATGTGGATTAAGGAAGCTAATTTTCTTTGTTAATTCGCACAATAAAATATTTACTAAATTTGTATTTTTCATAAAATGGAATTTAATATTTTAGTAGTCTTAGGCGAAAAAACTGTTGTATACAAGTGACAATAGCGTAGCAATAATTTTATAAGAAGCGATAAATATGAATAAATAAATGACTCCACCAAAAATTGCATATTTTTTAATATTACTATTTGTTGGTTGCGAAAACCCTTTGGTTGTAAATGATTTAAACAATGAAATACCATTTTTGCAAATTGAAACCGGTGATTATCACACTTTAGTTTTAAAGCCTGATAATTCTCTTTGGGTCTGTGGAGATGGTAGCAACGGAAAACTTGGTGATGGATTGTATGATAGCTATAATAAATTATTTAAGATTGCAGATAACGTTATTTCTATGAGTGGAGGAACAGACCATACGATGATTATTAAAAAAGATAATACATTATGGGGATGCGGATATAATTATTACGGACAATTAGGAATTGAAAACTCTGCTAATATGGTAGGTGTTTTTATTAAAATTACGGACAATGTAAAAGCTGTAAGTGCAGGATACTTACACACATTGATAATTAAAACAGATAATAGCCTTTGGGCTTGTGGAAGCAATAGTTTTGGGCAATTTGGCAATGGCACTCATGTTTCCAGCGACACATTTGTGAAAATTACTGAGAATGTAAAAGCTATCAGTACAGATGGTTTGTCTTCTTTGATATTAAAAATAGATAATACTGTATGGGCGTGTGGCTGGAATAACTATGGCCAATTAGGAAACGGAACAACGTTTGCAAGTAAGGATTTAATTAAAGTTACCGACAATGCAAAGGCAATATGCGCCGGCGGCGGTTATACATTGGTTCTAAAAAATGACAATTCGGTTTGGGGATGTGGCACCAATACTTACGGTCAGCTAGGAAATAATACATTAACTCAACAAAGTAGGCTAATAAAAATTACAAGCAATGTTCTCGATATTGCAGCAGGAGGAGCACATACTTTAGTTATAAAAAATGACAGTTCCTTATGGGTCTGTGGATGGAATAATTTTGGCCAATTAGGCGACGGAACGACAACAAACCAACATCAACTTATAAAAGTTACAGAACATGTAAAAGCTATTAGTGCAGGCCAAAATCATTCTTTAGTATTAAAGACAGATAACACTCTGTGGGCTTGCGGGCGCAATAATTCTGGTCAATTAGGTGATAGCAGCCAAATTGATGAAACCAGACTTGTAAGAGTTATTTTACGATAAGCTTAATAATATACATATCTGTCTTATTATGGTCTTTTTTACCGCCTAAGTGCTATATTATTTTGCGTGACAGAAGAATAGATGCTTATCAGGATATTTTGGAAAGGTATGTGGACTAATCTTCTTGTATTCTTTTTTTACGCAATATATACGGTATGACAATCGATAGCATATAACATCTGTCTAGGCGGAGGACATCGTGCAACAAATATTTTCTTTTAATAAAAAATAAATATACCTTCCAAGGCCAGGAAGGATAAATGCCTATCAGGAAATTTGAAGCGTATGTTGATTAATCTTAATCTGGTTCGATTTTTTATCTCTATTTCGAACTTTAAATACGTCACCGTTTCCTTTTTTATTTTAAATACTATCTCTATATTTAATTTATAAAATACAAGTAGTATGAAAAAGATAATATTTATGCTGGCATTGGTAATATCCTTAGATACGTTTGCACAGCTTACTTTAAACGGTGTAACATTACCAGCAAAAATGAAAGGCAGTACCGGCGAACTGACCTTAAACGGCGGTGGTATCCGTAAGAAAGCCTTCTTTAAAGTATATGTACTGGGATTATATCTCAATCAAAAAAGCAAGGACGCGGCGGCTATTATCAAATCCAATGAAGAGTTTGTGGTGCAACTGAAAATCACCTCTTCAGTGGTGAGCAGCGGCAATATGTCGGAAGCGATTCAGGAAGGTTTTGAAAAATCTTTGAAAGGAAATGTCGCACCGCTAAAAGCAAAAATTGATGCTTTTATCGGAACGTTCTCTAAAGAAGCCATCAAGGAAGGTGATTTATTTGTCTTAGATTATGTGCCTGGTGCAGGCGTTAAAACCTCTAAGAATGGTAAACTGGTTTCTACCATAGAAGGAGAGGACTTTAAAAAAGCATTACTGGGTATTTGGATTGGTGCAGATCCCGTTGACGCTGGTCTTAAGACAGGTGTTTTAGGAAATTAATGCTGTTACGAAAATCTGTGTTTACAGATTTTATTGGTATTGATGACATTCTTTACCCTGTTCTCTATTTGCATCGCATATGAATCACCGGCATTTTTCAGATAAGTTTGTCCTGCATTTTCTTGTGTTTTTTCAATGATGGGAATACACTCATCATGAGACTGTTTCTTAAGATTCCTTTTTTTAGGCACTTTCGGCTCAGGGTCGCTTTGTTTTAAACTAACATCATTTAGACTTGGTGATTTTTTGTTGTAATCTTCGTTTGTCTTTTGCGTCAGCATACTGCCGCTTTTAGCTGGATGATTTTTTCCCATGAATGTGATTTAATACTAAGAACAAAAATGAATAATTTACTTCAAGTCTCATTGCACAATTATTAAATAACATTACATAATTCTATGTATGTCTGTTTTGAAATAAAATAAAAAAAGCTCCTATACGGAGCTCTTTTTTATTTAAATGATAGGAACTGTTATGCTATCGTAACATCATTATCCAGATAAACATCCTGAATGGCATTTAGCAATTCCACGCCCACTTTCATGTCTTTCTGGAAAGCTTTTCTGCCGGAAATTAAGCCCATGCCACCTGCACGTTTGTTTACAATCGCCGTTTCCACCGCTTCAGCCAAATCTGTCTGACCTTTGCTTTCACCACCGGAGTTAATTAATCCTGAACGTCCCATATAGCAGTTGGCCACCTGATAACGTGTCAAATCAATCGGATGGTCTGTTGTTAATTCAGAATATACTTTTGGATGTGTTTTGCCGAATTTCAGTGCATTGTAACCACCATTATTGGTTGGCAGTTTTTGTTTAATAATATCCGCCTGAATCGTCACGCCTAAGTGATTGGCTTGTGAAGATAAATCGGTAGAGGTGTGGTAATCCACGCCGTCTTTTTTGAAATCGTTGTTACGCAAATAGCACCATAAGATGGTAGCCATACCCAGTTCGTGAGCATATTCAAAAGCCTTCGCCACTTCCACGATTTGTCTGCGGGACTCCGGAGAACCGAAATAGATGGTAGCACCAACCGCTACTGCACCCATGTTCCAGGCATCCTTGATGGTGCCGAACATAATCTGGTCAAACGTATTCGGATAGGATAAAAACTCGTTGTGGTTGATTTTTACGATAAAGGGAATCTTGTGGGCATATTTTCTTGCCACAGATCCTAAAACACCATAAGTGGAAGCAACGGCATTACAACCGCCTTCTACGGCCAGTTTTACAATATTTTCAGAGTCAAAATAAATCGGGTTAGGAGCGAAGCTGGCACCTGCACTGTGTTCGATACCCTGATCTACCGGCAAAATAGAAACATAACCTGTATTTGCCAGTCTGCCTGTTCCGTATAATTGCTGCAAACTGCGCAATACCTGCGGGCTGCGGTTGCTTTGAATCCATACCTTATCAATAAAATCAGCACTTGGAAGGTGCAGTAAAGACTTATCGATGGTTTTGCATTCGTGGTCTAATAAGAACTTTGCTCTTTCTTCGCCTAAAAGGCCGGTGTATTTGCTCATTGTCAGTCGTTTTTAACGAGCGCAAAGATAAATAAAAGTAGTGAGTAGTTTGTCGTGCGAAAGGAGAAATTATCCGAAAAATTAGAAATGCAGGAATCTGGAAGCGGCAAAATAGGATAAAACGGCTACACTGCCCGTAAGCACTGTCCCCCAGATGATATCTACCACCACCACGATGAGCGGCCATTGTTTGATGGTAGCCATATTAGTTAAATCGTAGGTTGCATAACACAAAAAGCCTAAAAATGCACCATTAAATAAAACAGTTTTCCAATCGTGGTGAGTAAAACCAGGTATGATAACGAAGTATAGGATACCAACTATGTATAATATGTAGAAAATAAATGCAGCTTGCCAGTTAACTTCACCAGTAAAAATAAAACTTAATTTTTCTCTGTAGAAATTTTTAGCAATAACACCAAGCCAAAGCATATCGATGGCGAAAAAGATTAAAGTAGTAATGAAGAAAAGTGCAATGTATTTCATTTAATTATTACAAATCACTACACTATTTGTTCATTTATGGTTGTAATTAATTGCTGAAAATAAGCTGGTGCATCTTTCATTTTGCTGCCATACCACGAAAAGTATTCGCCATCTACTAGTATAATTTTAGCCTTTGGTAATTGTTGTTGAATTTCTGCAATATGCATTTGAGTAAAAGGATAGGGTTCTGATGAAAGCAAAACCAATTGGCATTTTTCAAAATACGATGTTTGTAAATTATTGATAATTGGATAGCGCGTTTGATGTGCAAACATATTTTTTAAACCAATCGTTTCGATCATAGAATGAATAAATGTGTCTTTGCCAATCGTCATGTATGGTTTTCGCCAAATTAAGTAGAGTATGTTGATTTGAAAATTTGAGAATTTGAAAATTGATTTTTTCAATTCTTCAAAATTCTGTTTTGTTTCTTCTATAATTTCTTTTGCTTTTTCTTCTGTATTGGTGAGCTTGCCAATCTTTGCAATCATCTTGTAGTTGTCTTCTATATTTTTTACATCGAAAATAATTACGTTGAAATCTTTCTTCAGTGCATCAATTGGTTCTTTTTCATTTTCTTCCTTTGTGGCAAAAATTATAGTTGGTTGCAGTGTTTTTATTTTTTGCATATCGATGTTTTTGGTGCCACCAATAGTAGGAATAGATTTTACTTGTTCTTTCGGATGAATACAGAATTTAGTTCTGCCAACGATATTATTTTCTAACCCTAAATCAAATAATAGTAATGTGATAGATGGAACGAGTGATATGATTCTTATTTCTGACATTGTCTTAAAAATAATCATTTCAATTCATTATCCAATTAAATACAAATTTTACCGAATACTAATTCAAAAGTACCGAATACTCATTTCTATTGACCTAAATCAAAAACACATGTAATATTGTATATCAATAATTAAAAAAACTAAAAATTAAACTTTATGAAAAATCTAACAAAAATTTTATGCGCAGTTGCAATTTTATTTGCAGTAGCATGTAGCAAAGAAGGTGCAACAGGACCACAAGGACCAGCAGGAACAAACGGAACAAACGGAACAGATGGTAATGCCAATGTAACTGTTTACAACTTTGGAAGTAAAACTTTTACAGGTTCAACAACTTATGTAATTCCTAATCTTTTACAAGCAGATGTAGACAATGGAATAATATTAGCTTACTACAATCCATCAACAGAAGCTGCTACTGCATGGTATGCTTGCCCAGGTTTTGGTTCAACAGGAACTTATAACACACGATATTTCTTTTATCAGACCTCTACTACTCCAAGCACTTATACAATGGGTGTTAGGTTACTTAATGCTGATGGTACTAACTATGCTTCTTCAGTTACGTTTACTAAGTTTAAAATTATTATTGCACCAGCAGGCACAATAGTAAATCTGAGAACTAAAAAACCTTTAGCAGAAATGAGTTACGAAGAAGTATGCAAAATACTAAATATTAAAGAAGACAAATAAAAAGTAAGTGCTATTTATAAAAATGCGATGTTCATTCGGACATCGCATTTTTTTATTTAATCTAAAAATCCTTTCTCGCGCATCCAGTCATCATTAAAGAATTTACCAACATAACGTGAGCCATGATCGTGAAAAATAACAATCACTAAATCATCTTTAGTAAACGGAAATTTTTCGTGTATTTGCAAGACACCTTGCAATGCCGAACCAGCAGAATTTCCGGCAAAAATACCTTCTTCAATAGCAATTCTACGTTGCATTAAAGCTGCATCTTTATCGGTTACTTTTTCTACATAATCTATTAAACTGAAATCATAATTTTCCGGAATAATATCTTCACCAATGCCTTCTGTAATGTAAGAATGAATTTCATTCGGATCAAAAGTGCCTGTTTCTTTGTATTGTTTCAATATAGAACCATACGTATCAATTCCGTAAGTTTTTATCGCTGGATTCTGTTCTTTCAAATATTTTGAAGTTCCTGTTACAGTTCCACCAGTGCCAATGCCAACTACAAAATGCGTAATTTTTCCATCAGTTTGTTGCCAGATTTCAGGGCCAGTACTTTCGTAATGTGCTTGTCTGTTCGATAAATTATCGTATTGATTCATCCATACAGAATTTGGAATTTCCTGTGATAATCTTTTTGCAACCGAATAGTAAGAACGCTCATCATCAGAAGCAACATTGGTTGGACAAACAATCACTTCTGCACCCATGGCACGCAACATATCAAATTTTTCTTTCGATTGTTTATCTGTAGAAGTAAAAATACATTTGTAACCTTTAATGCAGCCAGCCATTGCCAGTCCCATTCCCGTATTACCGGAAGTACATTCTATAATAGTGCCGCCGGGTTTCAATCTGCCGTCTTTTTCAGCATCTTCAATCATTTTTAAGGCCATCCGGTCTTTGGTAGAATGCCCGGGATTAAATGATTCAATCTTTACGCAAACAGTAGCCGGAATATGAGCTGTAATTTTATTAAGTTTTACAATCGGCGTGTTACCAATCGTTTCGAGTATGTTGTTAAGAATACGCATCTATGCAAAGATAGAAAAAATAATGAAAGAGAACATAGAAGCAAAACGGTATTTCATCCTTAAAACTTTGCTCCAACGCCTATTTTTATACCAATGTTCCAGTTAAGCGGGTCGCTTTTTTGTGAAGAATCGTGTACTTCGGAAGGATTGGGTTGCACACCCAAATCAGGACCGGATATTTTAGTATTCCTGATATTGTATCCAATAGATGATGGCAAAGAGAAATCAAAAAAGAAATTATTTTTTGAATATTGAAATCCGGGAGTGACAACAAAATTATGAATAAACGAATTCGTATTGGATGTTTTTGTAGTATAGGTATTTTGCGTTGACTGAGTTTTTCTGTAAATTAATTGTGTCCCTATCGCGGTATAAATCTTTAGATTGTTATCCTTGAATTTTGCAAAGACAAGCCTGTAATTATATTCTACACCAATTTGTTTCGCTCCTGCAGCAGTCGACTTTTTACTGTTTAACGGAATAATACCAATCAACACTCCGGCATCGTGAAAGTTTTTCCATTTATCTTCCCGAATGTAATTGATATTAAACCCTGGAATAAAATTTGATGAAAGTGTGTTATTCTTTGATTTTCCTGACCACTCAAATGTAAAAGCAGGAGATACCTGTAAGCCGTTTTTTAACGGATATTTATTAACAGCAGTCTGTGAAAATACGTGTGAGAGCATACACAACATAAAAGCAAACAGGCTGATTCGTCTCATAATATGTGTGTCTGATGGATTAATTTCTTGTATAACGAAAAATAAGACAATTTATTCAAAGAGCTAAAGGCTTTAACATCTGTTAATCAATTTTAACAGGGCGATTAATGCTTTCCTGCAGGGAAATAAAGGTTTCTGTACGGGTAATATCTTCTATTTTTTGGATTTTATCCATCAAAATACTGCGTAAGTGGTCGGTGTCTTTACACACCAATTTTAAGAACATGGAATAATTTCCGGTGGTGTAATGCAAATCTACGATTTCAGGTATTTCTTCCAGTTGTTTTGCCACCGCATCATACTGTGAGCTTTTACTGAGATAAATACCTAAGAAAGCGGTGATATCATAGCCCAATTTATGGTAATTCAACTGCAGATTAAAACTTTTGATGATACCCATTTCTTCCATCTTTTTCATACGCACATGTACCGTGCCACTCGATACAAATAATTGTTTGGCAATATCCGTATAGGGTGTTTTGGCATCTTTCATTAAGATGGATAAAATTTTAAGGTCTATATCATCGAGTGTTAGCTGCATATTGAATATATCGTCATTGCGAGGAACGAAGCAATCTGTTACTTTCGTAAGAACTCTTTTAAAAACAATATAAATATATACAAATCATCGTAAAAATAACGCTTAAAAGTACGTTTAGGCTCGGATAAAAAGCGATGCAGCCATTCCAGTCCGATGTTTTGCATCCATTTCGGTGCGCGACTTTTCATGCCGGTATAAAATTCATAGGAGGCACCCAAATTGAAAAATAAAGGCATTTTGGAATTCGCGGCTTTAAGTTTATTATGCAGATTCACAATCAGCATTTCCTGCTTTGGATAGCGCAAGCCCAGAAAAACAAAATCAGGTTCTTGCTGTAGAAGGTGCGGAAATATCTTTTGTGCTTCCATTTCCACCTCTTCCTTTGTTGCCTCAAAAAACGGAGGTATATAAGAAGCTGCAACAGGATATTCATTTGCCAGTTTCCCTTTTACTTCCTCATTCGGCAGCACTAAAAATACTTTTTTATGATGTTGTATACTGGCTTTCCATATTAAAGGAAATAAATCACTCCCGGCCAGTCGTTTCTTTAAAGGTCGACCCAATAATTTCGAAAACCAGATAATAGGTGCACCATCCGGCAAAATAAACCTTGCGTGTTGAAAGATTGGCAACAGTTTTTTATTTTTATTCAGATGCACCGTCAAATCTACGTTGGGCGTAATTACAACAGGAAATAAATGATCAGGAGTGGGTTCTTTAATAATGGAATCAATAATTTCATCAAAATTATCAGCAGCGACAAAATCAAGATTGAATATATGTTGAGTCTTAGTCATGAATTATAAACCAGGTTCATTATTTAATTATTTCATTCTTCTTTTTAGTGTTTCCACGATGTTCTTCATGCGATTCAAATTCATCAGCAATGCCAGACTTATTTTTACCGGAAAACTGATATAGTAATACAGCAGGTAAAACGGATTTGGTCGAATGGATTCAATTTCATAGCGATTCGAAACCAGATTGGTGTTGCACATTTGCTGACAAATCCATTTTTCCGTTGTGTTCAATCCACCTTTTTTCCAGTTGCTGGCGCGTTCTTTTTTAAATCCAATTTCCTGACTGTCTTTTTCTATCGAAGAACTTTCCTGTGTAATATTCAGCATATTGCTGTCAAACTCCACGCCGATATGTTTGCAAACTGTCTGCAAAGTGGTTTCAGGCTGTTCCAGTAAATCTTCAAAACGAACAGTAATTAAACGCGCATCGGAGCTGAAAGATTTCGCCGCATTAATGGCTGCATTCCAGAGTTTACTAAGCGTAATCGGATGATAATTAATACGCAATCGAATTGCTTCTTTCTTCGTCATGTAATTCGCACCGAGGTTTCTTCTGTTCCACTTATTTTTCTGCGACAACAAAATAGCCCGCGGGTCGCGCACCATATTGATGATTTTCGCATTCGGATACAATTCAAAAATCTCTTTCAGGTAAAAAACATTCTGCGGTGTCTTTTCACAAACTACGGACTTACCGTTCAACATTACTTCCCGTTTGGTAAAATGATGAAACACGTCTTCCGCATAGATTTCATTTTTGGGAAGTTCATTAATTAACTCCGTTGCTTCTTTTGTAAACTTCGTAAAATCCTGGTCGTGCGTCATGTAGCCCACACGTTGCGTGAGCATTAGTTTTGCTGCCAGTTCTACCGCCTGTTCTTTGGAAATCGCTTTGCCTTTGTCTTCCGGTGCCCATAATTGCTCAAAGAAATGTAATTCATTTAATACCATCAATTGCGGATGATTATTAAAAATACGCAGCATCATGGTGGTGCCGCTGCGGGAATTACCGACGATGAAAATTATTGTATCCGAAAACGCCAAATTTTGTAGATTTATACAAAAGTAAGCATTAGTAATAAGTTGTAAGTTATAAGTAATAAGTTTTTATTAGTAATATTGGCAAAACAAAATAAAATAATATCGAACCAGCACGCCGTCATCCTGAACTTGTTTCAGGATCTGTCCCGTGTTTCCTATCTCGAGAGGGGACTAAGGGGTGGATTCTGTTTGTTGTTAATACTAAT